>JANQSM010000207.1 GCA_028284025.1 Alphaproteobacteria bacterium
GAAAGGCTTTGTCAATATGGGCAGCAGCTTCGACTACAGCCAGATACCCCGCCAGGTTAGACTGGGAAGATAGTACATCCATGGATTGAGCTTTGGTAATGCGCGGCATGAGCTCCATAGCGAAACTGGTGACATTTTGGCTGGCGTATTTTTTTAAACGGGCGGCTTCATCATAGGGATTCAAAATCCCTATCAGGTGCGTGCCTTTGGCTAGATGAGCGCATTCTTTGTCTGTTGGGCCGTTGACCTTTAAAACAATGTCTGCCTTGTCACAGGTGGCTTTGGCGGATGCCGCCAGCGTAGCCCCCACTGCTTTATAATCTTTGTCCGGAAAGCTTGCCTTTTCCCCCGCACCTTGTTCAATGCAAACCTTTAGGCCCAAATCAATTAATTTTTTAACAGTTTCCGGAGTGGCAGCGACCCGTGCTTCCAGCGGAGCATGCTCTTTTAAAACAGCAACTTTCATAAATATAGCAATGCCTTACCTTGAAATTATTGGTTTCAAAGCTGTTATCGTAGGCACAAAAACAAGCATTGTAAAGGTCTTCCAGGATCAGGGGGTTTCATCCCCAAAAAGGATGTGAAGAAACACAATTCATTTAACGCTTTCTTAACCAAGGTCGTACTAATCTTAAGATAGCTTGAGGAAGATCTTATGGTGAGAATAAAAAATATAAAACATTTTGCATTTTTAATTTTAGGCATATTGATGTTGACAGGTTGTGTTCATTCCCACAGCAACATTGTTCAGGTTGCTGCCCAGGAACCACAGGCCACGCGTTTTAATGTGGCGCTGGAGGGGGCTTATTCAACTATTTTTGATAAAGGGGTCGTAGATTTTAGAAAAGTCTCTCATGACTACCAGCTGATTGAAAGAAAGCGCAAACTGGTGCGCCGTAATGTCATTACATTGCCAGAGCAAGTTGAAGATTATGAACTGCCATATTCAGACATTGCTGAACTGATCCGGGGACACATGCGTTTAATAAAAGTTTTGGATATGAGTGCCCGTCACACTTATCCGGTAGATGCCGCGGTAGCCCAGGCACTTTATGATTGCTGGATGGTTCAATCTTCTGGCAAGACCCGTGCCCCTTACCGTCCTGCCCTGTATTACTTTGGGGATTGTCGCGTGAAGTTTTACAAGAGCCTGAAGTTTTTAGAAAGAAATATGCTGCCTCCGCGTACCGTGAATAATGTAGACAAAATTGTATATCCCAATCGCCGCTTGCAAGTGGCATCAGCCAACGTCAACAGTTATTATCAGTTGCCACGTAAAGTGCGGGAATACATCATCTTCTTTGATTTTAACAGTATAACGCTGGATCAGGATGCACAGTCTATCATTCGTGAAATCGTTGCCGATGCGGGTCAGATACAACACCCATTCTTTGTCCGCTTGGTTGGTCATACCGACACAGTTGATGATCATGAGACAAACATGCGCCTTTCTCAGCGCCGCGCAGAGTCTGTAAAATCTGCACTGGTTCAGGAAGGACTGGATGGCCGTCGTCTTGAAACTTTGGGGCGTGGTGAATCTGATCTAATGGTGCCAACAAAGGACGGCATACGTGAAGCCAAAAACCGACGGGTGGAGGCAACGATTGTTGTTCGATAAAATATGAGAACGCACTATAATTATTTAACAACGTCACAAAGCAGGGAATATATGTACGAAGCCATTACCCATTCCATCCGTATTCGTGTTCAGCCTCTTTTTGTAGAAGAGCAATCCAATCCCAATCAGGGGGTTTATGTCTGGGCATACCACGTTGAGATTGAAAATAACGGATCTGAGACGGTCCGCCTTTTAAACCGTCACTGGAAAATTACGGATGCCCTGGGCCGTACCCAAGAGGTAAAAGGTGCTGGCGTGGTTGGGGAGCAACCAGTTCTGGGTCCTGGTGAAAGGTTTGAATATACCAGCGGTACGCCGCTGCAAACACCATCCGGCATTATGCTTGGATCTTATGAGATGCAAACTGTCACTGGTCAGAAGTTTGATGTGAACATTCCAGCGTTCTCTCTCGACAGTCCCCATGATGAGTATCACGTAAATTAAGCGACTATTTCCGTGTGAAACGATAATAGACTTGCGTTGGCAGGGTGGTGAGCGAATGCATGAAAATCTTGATTTTATCCGGTGCCCCTTCCAAATGATATGGCCCCATTTGTTGGCCGTAGAACCGAATTCCTAGCTGATCAGCAAATGCTTC
>JANQSM010000221.1 GCA_028284025.1 Alphaproteobacteria bacterium
TTATGCGCCATACGTGAAGGAGTTTGAGGTAGATGTTTCATTTACCTCAAACTCCAACATCGACCCCTTGGCGGTACTTATGCAATTTAGTACCCCTGATGGGGGAGTGAGATGGAAAACATTTGAGATGTCTGCTGACCGGCGCACCCAGGAAATTATCTTCACCGGGACCTTATCCGTGCTAGGGATGGAGATTGCCGGATGATGACAGAACGTTATTTGCCCAAGCTGAATGCCGTAATGTATCTGGTTATTGCGGTCATCATTGCCATTACTGTTTGGCAGAATGTATCTGAAGGGTTGCTTAAAATTAAAGGGCCGCCGAAACGCATTGAAATCCCTGAAGCACTTCTGTCCACATATACACAAACCAGTGAAGCCATGCCGGGTGGGAATGTATTTGACGCAAACTCCCAGAATTGGCAAGGTTCAGGGGTAAGAGTGCCAGTTGTTCCTTCTGCATTGCCACAATCCATTAGTGGATTCGTGCGGATTGAGGGAGGAGACACTGGTGTGTTTACCGATGACGACTACACACCTGTTGGGGAATACGTAAACGATAAGAAAGTGCGGGGCATAGAAAAAAACCGCACCATCCTGTTACAGGACCCGGTTGGCAGGGTTGAAAGTGTTTTAATTAACCCGAACCGCGAAAAGCGGGTGAATAGTCTGGATATACATGTCGGTGAATAGAGCATCTTTCCCGCTGTTTTGTTCTGCCTCTGCTTTGGGGCGGATTTTTCTGCTATTTTTGGCTGTGCTAGTGCTGGGGTCTTGTACCACCCTGGATAAAATAGACCCGTTGGCTGGAAAACCTTTACCCAGTATAGAAGAGAAGATTCAAGATGGAATGCCAGATATCCGTCCAGATCGTCTGGCGAACCAGCGTACTATAGACCGCACGACTCCAATTTCAGGAAAAATTCCTGCGTCAGAAGGTGGCTACCTGTCAGATACAACTTTCCGGGCTGACTTAACCCGCCGCAATGAAAGCTTTGCAAGTCGGCGGAATATTCCTAAAGAAAAGCTCCGTCAGTTTGACGTTGAATTTGATGACACCAGTTTGCGTACCGTAGTGGAATTTGTGTTTTCTCAGTACATTGAGGCCTCTTATGTGATTGACTCTAACTTTAATGATCGGGAGGTCAACTGGGTGGCATCAGGTAAATACACTCAGCAAGAAATTTTGGGATTGTTTGAAAACTTCTTAAGTTTGCAGGGGGTTAATGTCGTTAAAAACAAAAGCGGGTATTATATTTCAACCAATCCGGTACCCGCCTCAGTAGCAGATCAAGGAATGGATCTGATTGGACAAACCACTCAGATGTGGCAGTTGCAGTATATCTCCTTGCCAGAGGTGCTACCAATTATTCGCCAGTTTGTTCAAACTCAAAATCGGGTAAATGTGATTCCAAGCCTAAATGTGCTTTCAGTTTCTTCCAGCCGAACAGAAATAGACCAGATTGATAAATTTATCACCCGTGTTGATATTGCTCATTTGCAAAACAAGAGCATTTTGATTTATGCGCCAAGGTATATTTCAGTTGAGGCCTTAACTGCTCAATTACAAAATCTGCCAGTAAAAATGGGCTTTCGCACCACTGATCGCAATCCCAGCGTAGAAGCGGAGGCAATTAGCGGTACTAACCGCGTGGTAATTGTGACAGGAACCACAGATTTGAAAGAAGTTGTAAAAGAATTTATCGCTGAGATTGATCAGCCTGGTGATTCTATTTCCCAGATTTTCTATTATCCTTTGCGTAACCAGGATGCGACGGAAGTATCTGAAACCTTAAAAACATTACTGCCAGGATTAAGTGCTGAAAGTGCAAGCCAGGATATTAAGGTGGTTGTGCACGCTTCAACCAACAGCATTTTGGTACAAGCCAGGCCGGAACAGTATTATGAAATTCGTCAGTTGATTAACCGGCTAGATTTCAACGTTCCGTCTGTGATGATTGACGCAACCATTGTTGAAGTACAACTGGAAGACAGTTTGGCATACGGGGTGCAATGGTTCTTGAATCAGAATGGGGATAATACCTATAACTTTAACCTGAGCAACGCTACTAATATTGCCACGGCGGCGGTAGATATTGATATTGCCTCTTTGCCTGAAGGAAGTGCTGCGGCTTTGGATTTGATTGCGGCAGAAACTGATTTAACGGTTTTATCCCGACCACGCTTATTGGTACGTAATCAAGCAACGGCCACTATTAAAAGTACCGATAAAATTCGGGTGGTGAAGTCTGAGCTTGTTGGCGGGGTGGAATTGGATGGAACAGACATTCCGCAACGGGAATTTGAAGAAGAAGAATTTGGTATTACGTTGGTGGTGACACCAAACATTGCGGATGATGGTACAATTACCATGGTCGTGGAGATTGAAGATTCTCGCCGTGGAGCAAATGATACCAGTACAGGGGAATCACAACCGACATTTAATACTCGCCAGATTACGACCGAGTTGGTGGTCAAGGACACGCAAACGGTTATGATCGGAGGATTAATTAAGAGCGAGGATCGTCGCGATAGAACCAAAGTACCTGTGTTGGGAGATATCCCGATTTTAGGCCATGCGTTCTCTAACCGGACGGATTCAGCTGATCGTACCGAGTTGATTGTTTTTATCACGCCGTACATTGTGTTGGACCAAACATCGGCTCGGGTCATTAGTGAAGCTTTCGCAGGTATTGAGCTACCCGCTTTCAGATATTCAGAAAATGAAATAGAAAAACAGGAATACCGCGCCAAGTTGCGTGAGGCTAGACATAATCGTCGCCATCCAGAGGCCAATACCTGGAGAGAGAA
>JANQSM010000224.1 GCA_028284025.1 Alphaproteobacteria bacterium
CGTGAGTTTTTCAACCCTATAAAGCCAGCCAGCCCTATAGTTGCCATACCAAAACCGACTACAGCCATATTTTCTGCAACTTGGGGATCATTCTTTGCCACCCACTTTAGGGGAGCGGGCTGCGTAAATAACATACCATTCTCAGCTGCAGTCAACGCATCCTTCCAGTTTTCGCGAAGTTCCGCCGCCACTCTTTCACCCGTCATGCCAGGGGATTCCAGACGTTGTATTTCAACTAATCTGTCAGCCTCATTATCAGGATCTGCAGAAAAATTCATCCCTCCAAAATCAACAACATGTAAATTTCCTGGACTATCACTAAATGCATCAATTTTAGCCAGCTGATTAGATGCCGCTGCTTCTACTTCTTCTGAAGACAAAAATCTTACATTCTGATAGCTTCCTTCCATATTCATAGACAAAGAGTGTGTTTTAGCAAAATGGGAGGCGGATGCACTGGCTTCATGCTCGCCAGAAAACTCAAGTACTGCATCAACGATCTGATCTCCTACAGTAATTTTTACAGGGACAGGTAAAGGTGTTTGGGGGTTGCCATCAACCAAAGCAAGGTTCACTCTTCCATGCTCATGGTCTGAGCTTAAAATCTTCATTTGTGGGTCTTGGTTTGCCTCATCGTTCTCTCTTGAAAGCCTACCGCTTAAAGTAAACAAGCCGACACCACCCATTAAGCTAATGGCAGTAACTACACTAACTGAATTTCTTAAAATACCCATATCTCTACCCTTCATATACGCTATTTGTAAAATATAACGCGAAAAGTATCTCAAAAGGACAACTGGGTCAAGGGTTTTTAATTCACAGAATTGGTAATAAGGTCCGGAAGTTTGCGCGGACGGGCCAGTTCAGAGGTCACGATCTTGGCTTTAGCCGGGTCCATCGCAGCCAACACAGGGGCAACTTTGGATTCTTTCATCCCGCGCACAATATCCAGCAGAACACTAAGTTCCAGGTCATTAAAGATGCGGGCTGCATCTTTGGGTTTCATTTTCTCATACGTGCTGATCAGACTTTTGAACTTTTCGTCTTCCTGGTTTTCAAATTTAGCGACAAGCTCCTCAATCTGTTTCTGGGATGTATCAATTTGATTCTGGATTTTGCGTAGCTCATTTACTTTGGAATCAATCCGGTCTTCTGCGGCCTTAACCAAAGCCATGCGGCGTTCCAGCTCCCTTTCACGGGATTGCAATTCTTCCCGGCGGTCAGATAAAGATTGCAAAATATCCAGTTCATTATCTGTAAAGTTAGCAACATCCCCATCGTCTAAAGAAGCCACCTGGGTTTCTTTTTCCCCATCATCTTCTTTCTTGATTTCTTCCGCCTGTTGCTCATTTTCTTGTTTGACAGCTTGGGCTTCTTCCGGTTCTACTTTCTCTACTGCCTGGGCTGTCTGGGTTTCAATTGTGATAGCGTCCCAGATCGTATCCTTTTTCTGGTACATAAAAGTCACCCGTGCGCTTAACATTGCCAGCGCAATTACAATCATAAACGGAAGAAGGCGTAAATTGGTCTTCATGGTATCACTCTATCACAAATATTGTTAACATAGTCTTATGCTACCTCATAGTTCAACAAGCTCACTATGAGGTATTTTTGTAGCCCTCATCCTGAGCCTGTCGAAGGATGAGGGGAAATTTTAGCGTACGCCCTTCAAGGAACGCCGCAAATCATCATCCTCATCACTGCCCTCTTTTTTGGACTCTTCCTCCCATTTATCTGCTTTCTTTTCCATATCTTTCAGCGCTTCTTCCAAGCTGTTTTTGTTCTTGGTTGCTGTATTACTTTTGCGTTTTGATGAAATGCCATCCGATAATGAATCCGCCAATTGATCGGCGCGTTCCACCAGAAAATCCAGTTCATCGCGCAATTTCAAGGCTTTATCAATATGGGTTTGCAGACTTTCCGCAGCAGGATCGGCAACCGCTTTCAGATTCACAATGCTTTTTTCAGCTGAATCCGTGGCTTGAATAAATTGCTGACTCAGTTGCTCCAGCTCCGCCTTACTCTCACGGACAACGCTTAAACTGCGGTAAAGCCGATAAGCTAGAATGCTGAAAATAAAGGCAGCAAAAATAACCAATACATCAAGCGCCAGCAATGCCAGTTCCATTATTCATCTTCCCCTTCTTGTATACGGCTGGATTCAATTCTAATTGCAACACTCTCCCCTTTGCGGCCCACACGTGCATCAAACATCGGAACCTGTCCGCATCTAACTTCAATTGGATCCCCTTGCTCCGTGTTTAAAATAATCTGGCTACCAACCTCCCAGTTAATGACGTCATTTAAAGACATCACTACATCATCCAGTACGGCATTGACTTTCACATCTGTGAACCATAGCTCACTCGCCAAGTGACTTTCCCAAATGGTGTCACGTCCAAATTTTTCCCCCATGAACATCTGTAAAAGAAGTTCACGCACTGGTTCTAGCGTAGCGTAAGGAAGCATAATCTCAATCCGCCCGCCGCGATCATCCATATCCACCCGCAAGCGGGCAAGCACTCCGGCATTCGCCGGGCGGGCAATGGTGGCAAACCGTGGGTTGGTTTCCAGGCGCTCAAAACGGAAATTAACCGGAGACAACGGGTCAAAAGCCGCTGTTAAATCTGCCAGTACAACATGTACCATTCGCTCTACCAGGCTGGTTTCAATCGTTGTATATGGGCGCCCCTCAATCCGCATAGCTGCTGTTCCGCGCCGCCCTCCTAACAAAACATCCACAATGGAATAAATCAAAGAGCTATCAACCGTTAGCAGGCCGTAGTTATCCCATTCTTCCGCCTTGAAAACACTTAACATGGCTGGCAACGGAATAGAATTCAGATAATCCCCAAAGCGGATAGAGGTAATATTATCAAGGGAGACTTCAACGTTGTCCGACGTTAGATTCCGCAGGGAAGTTGACATAACCCGCACCAGCCGGTCAAACACAACCTCCAGCATAGGCAGGCGTTCATAAGACACCATCCCGGAATTTACGATGGCTTGAATGCCGGTTTCTTGCTCTCCACCGCCACCCGCTTCATCAAATCCTAGCAAGCTATCGATTTCGTCCTGATTCAGAACACGAGAATCACCTTCGCCTTCAGCACCCTCGGCAGCACCCTCACCGCCTTCACCGGCAGCTTCACCAGCAGCGTCTCCGCCGCCTTCTTCGGCAGCGGCCCACTCTTCAGCAATTTTTTCTTCGTCTGAAACGTTTTCTTCAGCCATAACTCGTATTATATCCCTATTGTACTAGGATTTCCTTAAATAACACCTGAGTAACCTTAATTGGCTTGGTCGTTGCGTTTACGCGCTCTAAAAGCTCTTCTCGCAGGCGGTAAACCCCTTGCGTTCCTTGCAAATCATCAATACTTAACCCGCGCAGGTAAATCTGGAATTTATCAATAATGCGAGGTTCTAATCTTTGAATCTCTGGCAATTTTGTCTCATCTTCAATTTCCAGACTGATAGAAATCTTTAAAAATGAACTCTTTTTGCCCGCAGCAGAAATATTCACTAAAATTTCCGGCAAATCGTGAAACGCAAATGTTCCGGCAGGTGTAACGGCCTCTTCTGCGTGACCGTCTTCTGCGTGAGCTTCCTCAGCGTTCTCTCCAGGCTCATCCTTGCCGCCCCCTGAAAACAGAAGAAATCCAGCAGCCCCCAACACAATCAGCAATACGGGCACTAAAATCAGAATTAATTTTTTCGGGCCTTTTTTCTTCGGCGCGGCACCCTCTTCGCCTTCTTCGCCGTCTCCGCCTTCACCGGCAGCCTCACCAGCATCTTTTTTTTCTTCTTCTTCCTTTACTTCTTCTTCAGCCATCGCATTTCCTTATGGTTAGCAGTCATAATGTATGATTTAGGAGGCCGGTTTTTGCAATACAAGCCCCTCAGGCATTTTGCCCTGCCTATAGTTTAGCAAACAATACATAAATGTCGATGGTATTTATATTTCCTCCACAAGATATTGGGGTTGTGCGGCAAAAATGGATGCTTTCAAAATACTTCTTGACTTACCATCCCCCAGATTGTATTTGAAAGAGATATTTTAACAAGTAAGCAGTAAGGATGGCATCAAATGGCTTTAACATTGACTGAAAAATCAAAAGCAAAACAAGAAGAACAAAGTGAAGAAACAGTTGCTGAACGGCTTAAACGTGCCAAGCCATTGGCACAGGAAATACGCGAAATTTTCCTGCAAGCTGTCTTAGCGGAAATGGCAAAAGTTGCACTGGAAAAAGCACCGGCACCAGAACCAACGACTCGTAAAGAATTCATGGCGCAATTTAAGAATGAAAACCGCATTAAAGAGGCTCCACTAGATAGAGATATGTTAAGATTTGAATCTAAAGGCCATTTATTATGTCGCCTTACAAAGGGGATCACTACAGACGAACTGAGAAGCCAGGGATGGAGTGCAAGTGAAGTGAGTGGTCTTATGAGAATGCGTCAATTTTTCGGCATGAATCCCAAGACAGGCAAATTGACTGTAAGCCTAACAGCCTTACGAACAGTTCTGGACAGAATAACGCCACAACCATTTCACTAGGTCTATATAAGTCCCTCAAAGCTTTCCTGTCGGAAGAATAGTTATTCAGCGGAGGATTCGATTCTTCGCTGCTTCCGCTTTTATTGTAGCCTTCCCCCTATTTTTTTCCATCCACTGCCGCAAAATGTTGGGTTACGCAACAAGGATGGATCCTTTTAAAATACATCTTGACCCACCACACCTCAAACTGTATTTTAAAAGGATAATTTTATAGATCTTAATCAATATAAAAGGCAGACCCCATGACTCTAGTACTAACGGGTAGATCACCCGCAAAACAAGAACAACGTGAAAAAACAATTACTAAACAGCTTAAGCGTGCAAGGCGGTTGGTACCGGGTATACAAAAAATTCTTCTGGACGCTGACAAGGCGGAAGAAAAGAAAATCACACTGGGAAAAACATCTGCAAATCAAGAAGGAAAGTCGTCACATTGGTTGGAAGAAAGCAAACTTGCGTATGCGTTGTCACGCAGAGATAGCCTAGAATGGGACGATACAGGGCATTTATTACGTCGTCTTACAAAAGGAATCACCCCGGATGAACTGAGAAAACACGAATGGAGCGAGGAAGAAATTGACACCGTCAAAAGGCTACGTCAACTTTGTGGCCTAAACCCGAGAACAGGTCGCCTACCTGTAAGCTTAACCGGCTTAATAGGCTTGGGCAGCATAAAGCTCACATCACGCCAGTGCGGTAATTAATTCTTATAAAACTCTCAAAATTTTCCTGTCGGAAGAATAATTATTCAGCGGAGGATTCGATTCTTCGCTGCTTCCGCTTTTATTGGTAACCTCCCCCCTATTTTTTCCCATCCACTGCCACAAAATATTAGGGTTGTGCGGCAAAAATGGATGCTTTCAAAATACTTCTTGACTTATAACCCTCTAAGCTGTATTTGAAAAGGATAAATTTAGAGGTTTTAATCAATTTACAAGGCAGGCCCCAATGGCTTTAGCATTACTTGGCAGATCACAAGCAAGACAAGAACGACGTGAAGAAAGAATTGCAAAACGGCTTGAACGTGCAAGGCGTCTGACACCACACATCTTAGAAATTTTTCTGGATGCGGACAAGGCAGAAGAAATGAAAATCGCGCTGGAAAAAGCGCCCAAAACAGGCAATGACCAAGAACAGGATGCGCAATGGCTTAGCAATGCTCGAATTAGGGAGGCACTGCTCAATAGAGATAAATTAAAACGGACCCATAAAGGGCATTTATTATGTTACCTTACAAAAGGAATCAAGCTAGATGAACTGGAAAGGCGCGGATGGGATCAGGATGAAATTGACGCTGTCACAAGAATGCGTCAACTTTTAGGCATGAACCCCAAAACAGGTAGATTGACTATAAACCGAAGAGCCTTAGAAACAGTTTACATAAAAGTAGCGTCACACTTAAGAGCTTAACCCCTCAAAATTTTCCTATTTGAGCAATTTTTGCCCATTCAATTATAGAGGTTAGATCCCCCTAACCTCCTCATAACCCTTGGTTTTCCTTGATTGTTA
>JANQSM010000250.1 GCA_028284025.1 Alphaproteobacteria bacterium
GGGCGCCTGGAAGATCTGGAGAAATTGGAACAGCTCCGGGCGCTGGAGAACGGTATGAGGATAAAAGTTGTCCCCATATCAAATTTAGGGTATACCTTATGGGGAGTGGATAATCCACAGGATGTAGAAACCGTGGAAAAAATACTTAGGGATCAAGGCACATTAGGAAATGGTTAACCAATGTCAGATATAAAAAGTCTTTGGCCCGATAAAGAGTATGACACTACATATAAAGGAGATAAAATGAGGTTAATCTTGTCACGTCATGGAAACACTTTTAGTTCTAATGATACCCCCGTCTATGTTGGAGCAACAGAGGATCTACCTTTGGTAGATGCGGGTCGGGAACAGGCTCAGCGTTTTGCGGCGTACCTGAAAGATCGCCAGATTAAACCTCATGCAATTTATTGCTCACCCCTGTTGCGCGCAACGGAATATGCTGACATCGTCGTGCAGGAATTGGGACTTTCCATGACACCCGTTGTGGATGATGCTTTGACAGAAATTGATTACGGTAACTGGGCCGGTAAAACCACCGACCAGATTGTGGCTGAGTATGGTGAAGAAGCTGTAAGAAACTGGCGTGAAAGAGGTGTTTGGCCCATAAATGCGGGCTGGAAGCCGGCTGAACAGGAGCTGATTAACCGGGTTGAGGAATTTTCCCAACGTATGGTTGAAAATCATTCATCTGATGAAACGGCTATTGCAATTTCCAGTAACGGTGTGATTCGCTATTTTCTGACATTGGTGCATGGTGCTTTTGAAAAGCATCAAGATCGCAATACCTTGCATGTCAGAACAGGGAATATCTGCCAGCTGCACTTTGAAAGTGGCCTGTTTAAGAAAAGTTTCTGGAATCGCGATCCTGCAAATGTACTGGAGATGGCTTAACTCGCCGTCCAACCGCAATCAATTACATGGCTTGCCCCTGTAATGGACACGGCTTTTTCTGAACACAGAAAAGCTGTCATAAGGGCGACTTCCTCTACCGTCACAAATTCTTTGCGGGCATGGTGTTCCAGCATGATTTCCTCTTTTACTTTTTCACGTGGTTTGTTGAAGGATTTTGCCATTTCATTAAGCTGTTGTTCTACATGGGCCGTTTCTACGTAGCCGGGACAAATTGCATTGACGGTGATATTCATATCGGCCAAATCCATTGCCACCGCCTTGGTAAATCCGATGACGCCATGCTTGGCTGCCGTATAGGCGCATTTGTGTTTATGTCCGGTAAGCCCCAGCGCAGAAGCCATATTGATAATTCTTCCCCAGCCATTCTTTTTCATGTGGGCAACAGCTGCCTTGGTGCCGTGAAAAGTAGAATTGAGGCAAAGGTTTATAACGCGATCCCACTGTTCTTCCGGGTATTCATCAATCGGGCAAACATATTGGACCCCCACATTGTTGACCATAATATCAACGGACCCAAATGTATTGGCTGTATCATTGACCATCTGGCGGATTTCATTAGCCTGGGAAACATCCGCGGGGTTGTGGTGACACTTAACCCCCTTGTCAGAAATTTCTTCTACCAGCTTTTTGATTTCTGCTTCTTCGCCAAAACCGTTAAGAACAATGTTAACCCCATCATCTGCTAGCGCACGTGCAATACCCAGACCCATGCCACTGGTGGAACCGGTAATAATAGCTGTTTTAGTTTTTGACATAAGATCCTCTTAAAAAGTTTTGCAGTATTTTATACCCGTATTCTGTTAGCACAGATTCAGGGTGAAATTGAAGCCCAAAAACAGGAAATATTGTGTGCGCCAATGCCATAATCGTGCCTGTAGAATCTTCTGCCAGGATAGTGCAGCATTCTGGCAGACTGGCGCGTTCTACAATCAAGGAATGGTAACGTCCAACGGTAAATTCTTTCGGGATTCCAGAAAACAAATCGTGCCCGGTATGACGGATTTTGCTGGCTTTGCCATGCATTGGGTGACCGGAGGGTTTAATGGTAGCTTCAAAATGCTGGGCGATAGCTTGATG
>JANQSM010000251.1 GCA_028284025.1 Alphaproteobacteria bacterium
TGCTAACCATTCAGAGCATCTAAAAGGCCCATCTGGACAGATTATCCCTGACCGGGTGCTAACCAAACCACCTTCAGCAGAGTTGCGTCCCGACCAAAAAGATGAAGACAGTTTGCCGCCGTATGCGACCCTGGATGACATTTTGCACGGCCTGATTGAAGAAGAGCTTTCAGTAGAAGAAATCAGCAAACGTGGCTTTGACATTGCATTGGTGCGAAAAATATGGAATATGCTTAAAAAGGCTGAATATAAAAGATATCAGGCACCTCCGGGTGTAAAAATTTCAACTAGGGCGTTTGGCCGGGATCGGCGCTATCCACTGACCAACGCATTTAATCAAGGATAAAGATCTGCTATGAGTACACTTGTTAGATTTGCTCCCAGCCCCACTGGTTATTTACACGTCGGTAATGCCCGCACGGCCATTATCAATTGGCTGTTTACCATGAAGCAGGGGGGGCAGTTTATGCTACGTCTGGATGATACCGATGAAGAACGCTCCACAGAAGAATTCGCCCAGGCTATTGAAGAGGACCTTTCCTGGTTAGGCTTAACCTGGCAGAAGTTTGACAAGCAGTCAGATCGTGGCGATCGTTATCTTTGGGGTTTTGAGACGTTAAAGGAAAAGGGTAGACTATACCCATGTTATGAAACACCCGAAGAGCTGGATATTAAGCGCAAGGTTCAGTTGTCTCGTGGAAAACCCCCAATTTATGATCGAGCAGCATTAGAGCTAACAGATGAGCAAAAGCAAAAATATGAAGCCGAAGGGCGCGTGCCGCACTGGCGGTTCAAGCTAGAGGCGGGTGAAATTAAATGGCAAGACCTGGGGCGGGGAGACGCTTCTTTCCAGGCAGAAAATTTAACGGATCCTGTCCTTTTCCGGGCAGATATGAAACCAATTTACATGCTTGCCTCAACCGTAGATGATATTGATCATGGTGTTACCCACGTGATTCGAGGAGAAGACCACATCACAAATACTGCCATTATGATTCAAATTTGCCAGGCTTTGGGTGGGACTCCGCCAACATTTGCGCACGTATCAATGTTGTCCACTTTGGATGGAGAAGGTCTTTCAAAGCGCAAAGGGAGTTTGAGTCTGCGCCAATTGCGCAGTGAGGGTATTGAGCCAATGGCAATTACAAGCATGTTGTCTAAGTTAGGGACATCGGATCCTGTGGAGGCACGCTTGACGATGGAACAATTAGTTCAAGATTTTGATATGGTGAAATTTTCTCGTGCCACACCAAAATTTGATTTGGAAGAATTGAAGAAAGTGAATGCCCGTTTAGTACATATGATGCCATTTGATCAGGTAGAACCAAGACTGAAACAAATGGGCATTGCTGATATTGATGAATCTGTGTGGGCTGCAATCCGGCCAAATTTAGAAAGTATCCAGGATTTAAAAGATTGGTGGGCAGTGATTAATGGACCGGTTGATCCCAAAATTGAAGACTCTGAATTTGCTGCTATGGCAGCAAATTTACTGCCGCAAGAACCATGGGATACGGCTACATGGGGCCACTGGACACAAGAGTTAAAACAGCAATCCGGACGCAAAGGCCGGGAACTATTCATGCCGCTTCGCTTGGCTTTGACAGGAAAGGAGCATGGCCCGGAACTGGCTAATCTTCTGCCCTTGATTGGCTACGAAAAGGCTGCTAATCGCTTGCAAGGCAAACAGACCTAATCATGACGTTAAAGCTTTATAATACTTTGACACGTAGCAAACAGGATTTTACCCCAACTGATCCTGAACGTGTGACAATGTACGTGTGTGGCCCGACGGTTTATGATTTTGCCCATATTGGGAATGCGCGTCCCGCTGTAGTGTTTGACGTATTGTTTCGCCTGTTAAGGACGGAATATGGTGTGGATCACGTGGCCTATGCCCAAAATATTACTGACGTAGATGATAAAATTAATAAGGCGCACCAGGAAACCGGAGAACCCATTGCCGATATTTCCGCACGTTATTCAAAAGCTTACTGGGAAGATATGACTGCGCTGAACGTGATGCAACCCACGATACAGCCTTACGCAACTCAACATATCAGCCAGATGATTGCCTTGATCGAAACCTTAATTGAAAAAGGCCATGCCTATGCGACTGAGGATGGCCATGTTTTGTTTTCTGTTCCTTCGATGGCAGATTATGGCTCCCTAAGCCGTTTGGATAAAGATCAGATCATTGCGGGTGCCCGGGTAGAAATTGCTGATTATAAAAAAGACCCCTCTGATTTTGTGTTGTGGAAACCTTCTGCTGATGATCTGCCTGGCTGGGAAAGCCCATGGGGCAGGGGGCGTCCAGGTTGGCATATCGAATGTTCTGCAATGGCTGCCACTCATTTGGGGCACACTATTGATATTCATGGAGGTGGGCTGGATCTGGTTTTCCCCCACCATGAAAATGAGATCGCACAGTCTACCTGCGCACATGGTGCACCACTGGCAAATTACTGGGTGCACAATGGTTATTTGACGGTGGAGGGCGAGAAAATGTCCAAATCCGTTGGTAATATTACTACGGTACGTCAGTTGCGTGATCAGGGTGTGAAAGGCGAGGTAATCCGCTTGATGTTGCTAACGGCTCAATACCGCCAACCATTGGATTGGAAACAGAAAACGGTAGAACAATGTAAAAATATTCTGGATCGTTTGTACCGGGCACTAGAGGGCGCTGCATCGGTTGAACCTGCATCGATAGACATCAAATCGACAAAGTTTTATGCAGCCTTGTGTGATGACATAAATACTCCAGAAGCTTTGGCCGCATTGACAGATTTGGCGGGTCAACTAAATAAGGCACCTGATAATAAAAAGCCTGCCTTAAAAGGGGAACTTCTGGCTTGTGGAGCTTTGTTGGGCGTTGTGCAACAGAATCCTCAGACCTGGTTCCAGGGCGATACCAGCGAAGATGCAGAGATTGAAAGCCTGATCAGTGCCCGCAATCAGGCGCGCGCGGACAAGGATTTTGCTGAAGCGGATCGGCTGCGTGATGAACTGGCGGATCGCGGTATTATTCTGGAAGATTCTGCTCAAGGCACGACGTGGAAACGGGCGTAAAGTCTTTCCCTCATCCTTCAACAGGCTCAGGATGAGGGAATAAAAACCCCTCATGGTGAGCTTGTCGAACCATGAGGTTTGTTAACAAATTTTAAAAGACTCAATACATGATTTCTTCTCCTTCTATTATTTTGGTAAAACCCCAATTGGCGGAAAATATTGGTATGGTGGGACGTGCCATGCTCAATTGCGGATTGACGGATCTACGTTTGGTCAAACCACGGGAAGACCATCTGGGTAAAAAAGGGATCCGGGCCTGTGCTGGTGCAGATGATGTCATGCGAAGTGCGCAAATTTTCCCCACAGTGGCAAAGGCCGTGGCGGATTTCAATACTGTTTATGCCGCTACGGCTCGTTCTCGTGATATTGTAAAGCCAGTTCTAGGGCCTAAGGATTGCATGGCAGCAACGATAAAAGCTCATGCCCGACAGGAAAAAGTCGCTTTTATGTTTGGTCGAGAAAAAAGCGGATTGACCAACGTGGATTTAAGCTATGCTGATGCCATCGTAACCATTCCGGTAAACCCGGCATTTTCTTCTCTTAATCTGGCGCAAAGCGTAATGGTGCTGGCTTATGAATGGTTCCAGCACACACCACAGGCAGATTCCTTTGAAATTCCGGATGGTACGAATGCTCCCAAAGCCCGGAAGAAAGATTTATTAGCTTTTTTGGGCCTGTTAGAGAAAAATTTGGCAGAACGGGGCTTTTTTGACTCTGTTCCTGATAAACGGCCAAAAATGGTGCAAAATATCCGGCATTTATTCCAACGATTAAGCTTAAGCCATGCGGAAATCCTAACACTTCATGGGATTATCAAAACCCTCCAAAAGCGCAAAAAAAATGACAAAAGCGTTTGACATTGGCAAAAAGGCCTGTATAGTACGGCCTTCTAGGAAAAAACGGTAGAAACTTAGTTTAAAATCATGACAAAAAGACTGAACGCGAAGAAAAAAATTACACGCTCTCTACGTGCCAATCTTTGGGGAGACCCCAAGGCGCCGTTTAATACACGTGCCTATGCACCTGGAGAACATGGCCAGCGCCGCCGTCCGCCGTCAGGCTACGGATTGCAGCTGCGCGCCAAGCAAATGTTGCGAGGCTACTACGGGAACATTACAGAGAAGCAGTTCCGCAATATTTATAAAGAAGCTTTGCGTCGCAAGGGGAATACCTCTGAGAATTTAATCGAGTTGCTTGAGCGCCGTTTGGATGCTGTTCTATATCGCTTGAAGTTTGCACCCACTGTTTTTGCAGCCCGTCAGATGATCAACCATGGTCATGTAAAGTTAAATGGCCGCAAGCATAACATTGGGTCAGCTCTTTTGGCAGACGGGGATGAAATTCAACTTTCTCCTAAAATGCAGGAAAATGAGCAGGTGATGATAGCTTTGCAGCAGGATCGTGAAGTGCCAGAGTATCTGGACGTTGATATGAAAAAGCTGACTGGTAAATTTATCCGTGGACCTAAGTTTGAAGATGTTCCGTACCCAGTACAAATGGAACCAAACCTGGTCGTGGAATACTACTCACAGTAATCCAGAAAATTCTTAAGAAAATAAAAGCGATTAACGGTCGCGGTTTTGCCGTTCTCTCGCGATTTTATTCCTATGTTCGTGGATAGCTACTATTGCGCTGAACGCAACTGTACAGCCAAATATTGTAAGCATAAGTGTAATATTGAAATCTTCAGTATCTCCCTTTTTTCTGGCATTCTGGGCCGCAGCACCGGCACCATAATGAACAAAATTGGGTATTCCTCTTCTTGATCCGATGAAACCCATCGTTGCGGATTGTGCTTCACTTGGCGTGGATATGCTCAAAACAGCAGCAGCAAATAATGTGGGGAGTATCTTCATGAAAATTGTATCCAGATAATCGGGTCAGGCGGATCGAGGTAGTTTTGTCTTATCGACCGCCTCTTGCTTGTTGAGGAAAGAGCTTGCTTTATCTCGTTCTTACCCGATGTGAAGGAGGCCCCGCTTCTGCTAATGCCATAGAGATTGGTGGTATGGTTACAGCCAGTAGGCAGCTTGTAATAAATAAAGCGGTTACAAGGTCTCTATAATTCACTGTGGTGTTATCTGCTGCTTGTACAGATGGGGTGGTGTCCACCATCTATGAATCAAGGCCTTTTGCTGATGTTGTTGAATATGCTATCGCTGCGATAGCAAGTGTTGGAAGTAAAGCTTTTTTACGCATAATACTGCCCTTTCGAAATTTCAACAAACAAAGTATCCTTAAAGGTCACACCTGTCAAGCGGATTAATTTTCCATGTAATTGGGCAGCCAGCCTTCATGGGCGGTGCGTAATGCAGCAAGATCTGTAGCAAGATCTGTCCCCACTGTGAGGGTACCGGAGGCATTGGTTTTCCCTATAACCGTTGCCGGTACACCTGCCTGGGCAGCGGCTTCCAGCAGCGCGTCGGTGTTTTGGGTGGTGACTACAAATCGGGCCTGGTCTTCCCCAAACAGGAAGGTATGTAGCGGGATATTTGATTCAATTTGCAAATCAGCACCAATATTCCCGGCCAAAGCCATGTCAGCTACGGCACACAGTAGACCGCCGTCAGAAACATCATGGGCTGCTGTCAGCAGCTCTTCTTCAATGCTAAGGCGGATAAAGTCAGCATGGCGTTTTTCTGTTGCAAGATCAACGGGTGGTGGTGCCCCTTTTTCCTGGCCTTCAATTTCCCGGAGATAAAGGGATGATCCCATCCATCCGGCAGTCTCTCCAATCAGCACAATGGTGTCTTCGGCTGCTTTAAAGTTTAAGGTCATGGCCTTGGTGATATCCTGCATCACACCAACTCCACCAATC
Source organism: Alphaproteobacteria bacterium (assembly GCA_028284025.1). Lineage (GTDB taxonomy): Bacteria > Pseudomonadota > Alphaproteobacteria > JANQSM01 > JANQSM01 > JANQSM01. The sequence continues at coordinate 5,891 of JANQSM010000251.1, forward strand.
ACCGGAGCAGGAAGAATACCTTTGCCGCTGGTTTCATTATATAAAGATACATTCCCGGAAATAACCGGATATTCCAGCTCCTCACAGGCATTGCGCATGCCGCCGACACATCCAACAAACTGACCCATAATTTCAGGACGTTCCGGGTTGCCGAAATTCAAGTTATTGGTGATGGCTAAAGGCTTGGCTCCGGTAGCAGAAATATTACGATAGGTTTCCGCAACTGCCTGAGCACCTCCCTGGAATGGATCAGCATAACAGTATCTTGGGGTGCAGTCGGTAGTCATTGCTAGTGCTTTTTGTGTGCCATGAACACGTACAATGGCGGCAGCAGCTTTACCGGGTCCAGCGAATGTATCAGCCATTACGGTTGAATCATACTGCTCATAAATCCAGCGTTTGGAAGCCATGTCCGGACAGCTCATTAATTTGACAAGAGTATCAGCATAATCCGAGGGTTCTGGAATATCTTCCGCTTTGATCGTCGTTTGCGGCTTGGGGGCCACCCAGTCGCGGTCATATTCTGGTGCATTATCAACAATCACATCAACCGGCATGTCGGCAACGGTTTCACCACGCCAGGTTAAGGTAAGGTTTTTAGTGTCAGTTACCATCTCAATGATAGAAAAATCCAGTTCCCATTTCTCAAAAATGGCGCGCGCCTTGTTTTCTGAACCGGGTTTAAGAACCATCAGCATGCGTTCCTGGCTCTCGGACAGCATAAATTCATGAGGCTGCATGTTTTCTTCACGTGCGGGGATTTTATCAAGATCAATTTCAACGCCGACTTCTCCCTTAGAGGCCATTTCGACGGTAGAGGATGTCAATCCAGCTGCACCCATATCCTGAATCGCAATAATAGCGTCCTCCGCCATTAATTCCAGACAGGCTTCAATCAAAAGCTTTTCAGTAAATGGATCCCCCACCTGTACTGTCGGGCGCTTGGCGTCAGCGTCATCTTCAAACCCTTCAGAAGACATGGTTGCTCCCCCAATGCCGTCACGCCCGGTTTTGGATCCGACATATACAATCGGGTTGCCTACACCGGCAGCTTTAGCATAAAAAATCTTGTCTGTATCTGCGATTCCTACAGTCATGCAGTTTACCAGACAATTACCGTTGTAAGCCTTGTGGAAGTTGACTTCTCCTCCCACAGTGGGGACACCAACACAGTTTCCATAGCTGCCAATACCTGCAACTGCACCGGAAAGAAGGTGGCGGGTAAGCTTGTTCTCAGGTTCTCCGAAGCGTAGAGCATTCAGATTTGCTACCGGACGGGCACCCATGGTGAAAACATCGCGCAAAATGCCACCTACACCTGTGGCAGCCCCCTGGAAGGGTTCAATAAAGGAGGGAGAGTTATGCGATTCAATTTTGAAAATGGCAGCTTGTCCATCGCCAATATCAATTACACCGGCATTTTCTCCTGGTCCCTGGATAACGTGCGGAGCTTCAGTTGGCAAAGTTTTAAGCCACTTTTTGGAAGATTTATAAGAGCAATGTTCTGACCACATAGCACCTGTGATTGCCAGCTCCAGCGGATTGGGCGTGCGACCAAGTTGTGCATTCAAAAGGTCATACTCTTCTATTGTTAGACCACTGTCTTTAATGGTCTGAGGACTAATATCGCTGGAATTTTCAAGATTCTTTGCCGCCATTGTCATGCCAAAGCCTCCACCATGCTTTTGAATAATTCAGCCCCGTCTGTGCCCCCATGGTAAGTATCAACGGCTCGTTCCGGGTGGGGCATCATACCCAGTACATTTTTGCGGTCGTTACAAATTCCGGCAATATTGCGTAAAGACCCGTTTACATTGGCGTTATCATTAACGGCACCCGTTTCATCACAATACCGAAATACAACTTGCCCATTTTGTTCCAGTTGATCCAGGGTTGCGTCGTCTGCAAAGTAGCAGCCATCATGATTGGCAATTGGAATACGGATGGTTTCTCCCGTGATACTTTTACTAAAAGGGGTATCACGGTTCTCTACTTTTAGGTGCACATTGCGGGAGATAAACTTAAGCTTTTTATTGGTGAGCATCGCGCCAGGTAGCAAATGGCTTTCCACTAATATCTGAAACCCATTACAAATCCCCAAAAGAAGCCCGCCTTGTTCCGCATGGTCTTTGACAGCTTTCATTACGTTAGAATGGCTGGCCATCGCCCCACAGCGCAGATAGTCTCCGTAGGAAAATCCCCCTGGCAAAACAACAAGGTCTACTTTGGGTAAATCGGATTCGGTATGCCAAACCATCGCCGGCTCTTGGCCGGTAATTTGGCGCAAGGCCACCTGCGCATCTCGATCGCAGTTAGATCCTGGAAAAACAATAACAGCAGATTTCATTTAGGCTATTTCAATATCAAAGTTTTCAATTACGGTATTGGCCAAAAGCTTTTCACACATCTGCTTGACTTTTTCTTCTGCCTGATCTTCAGGTAAAGAATCTTCTAGCTGTAATTCAATATACTTACCTTGGCGTACATCATCTACCCCCTCAAATCCCAAGGATTTTAGGGCATTGTGAACGGCTTTACCTTGTGGGTCTAAAACGCCGTTTTTTAAAGTGATGTGCACTCGGGCTTTCATATATTTACCTTTCTTATATGAAGTGGCTTGTTCATAACCGGTTTGGCAACTTCCACTTTGCCATTGTCATCTCCTAGAATGCCAAGGCGGCGGGCCACTTCTTGATAAGCATGCTCAATCCCTCCCAGATCACGGCGGAAGCGGTCCTTATCCAATTTTTCATCCGATGTAATATCCCACAGGCGAGATCCATCCGGGCTGATTTCATCGGCCAGCAACAAATGCAAGTCACCCGTTACTTCATTGTACATACGGCCAAACTCCAGCTTGAAGTCTACCAGCTTGATATTAATCATTAAAAACATGCCGGTCAGTAAGTCATTAATCCGCAAAGCTTGCTGGTACATTTCGTCCAGTTCAATCGGATGGGCCAAGTCATAGGAAAAAATATAATCTTCTGACAGAACTGGATCGCTTAACTCATCAGATTTTAAGCAATATTCAATAATTGTTCGAGGGAGTTTGGTACCTTCTTCAATGCCATAACGCTTGGCAAAGCTTCCGGCAGCAATATTACGGACAATGACTTCAACAGGGATGATATCAACCTCATGCACAAGCTGTTCGCGCATATTGATGCGTTTGATAAAGTGGGTAGGTACGTTACACTCTGACAGTTTTGTCATAATGTGCGCAGAAATACGGTTGTTCAGGATGCCGCGACCTTCAATTTTGTCTTTTTTCAGGTTGTTAAACGCAGTGATGTCATCCTTGAAATACTGAATCAATGTGCCGGGTTCCGGACCGCGATATAAAACCTTGGTTTTGCCCTCTTTGATTTTTTTACGGTTTGCCATGCGTGTTGCCTTTTTCGCTAACATATCGGCGCTCAAAATGCCTGTAAATGAAGCAAATGTCAAACATTTACCGCAATAAATTGTGAGTTATCCGGGCGATCTGGCGTGGCCAGGAAAACAGGGGGATGATCCAGGCCTGGTTTTGGGATCGCCAGCAAGGAACTGGTAACAGTACCAAAGCCATTTGCGTTAATCAGCATGGCACTATCAGAGCCATCTTTCACATCATAAACGCTACTTTTTAAAAGCTTTTCCCAGTGTTTAAAGTCTTTTTTGACAGGATCTGGAACAGGGCTGGTTTTAAACTGGGGCAGATAATTCTTGGTGCGCAGGCAAATTTCAGCATTCAGCCCATAACGGGTGATCATTGAATATCCAATCGGAATTTCCCGTATGCTGATGGTGCCAACGCGGGCATCTGTATAAATGACATAAGCATCATGATTATCTGCTACAACCAGATGAAATGGCCGGTAGGCTTCCGGGTTCAGATATTGCAGTGATTCAGCTGCATCCCGGGCATCTGCGTGGTTGAGAGCTTCGAGTACAAGTTCCCCCCGGCTGCGTTTATCTTCTTCCTGATTTGGCGTATTGCTTTGGTTTAAAACACTTGCAATGACACCGGACTTATTCAGAGCGAGCCAGGAACCCCCACCTTCTTCATCCAGCCCTCCAATCACGTCGGAGAGTTCCGGCCAGTGATAGCCGGGTTCTTTCCATGGTCGGGAAAATTGTTCATCCCGATTGGCGCCTATTATTAGAGGCCAGTCATGATTTTTTCGACGAAGAATAACAACAGTACACATAATTAGTTGACTTTCTTTTCTAATTTAAGCATCTCTATAAGAAATTAAATAGCAAGCAAAAAGCGGGAGATGCTATGAGTACTTTTGAAAAACGCGAAGAAGATTTTGAAGCCAAGTTTGCTCATGACGAGGAAATTCAGTTTAAGGTACGGGCACGCCGGGACCGCCTTTTTGGGGAATGGATAGCTGCTCAGTTTGGTTTGGAAGGGGATGCCGCGGCTGATTATGCCAAATCAATTGTTGATGTTTCTCTGGATGAGCCAGGTGATGAGGATATTTTGTCTAAGGTGGCGGCAGATACTGCCAAGTATCGTCCAGTTTCCCGTGAAGATTGTTTAGCTATGCTGCAACAATGTGAGGCAGAAGCCAAGCAGCAGCTTATGAGCGAATAGATCAACACTTTTTGTCAATCTAAGAATAAACACCAGAAATTTCCTTTTAGGATTGATCTGTGGTAGGCTATGTGCTATCACTCTCAGTAACCTATGGAAACAAAAAAGCAGTTCTAAAATGGCAGAGCAAGAAAATGAGCAGGAGGAAGTTACTACCGCACAAGCAGTTGATATTATTTCTTGTTATATAATGATATTTGCCGCCTGCGGCGCTTTTTTAACCAGCTCAAAAATGCCAGGTGAGACAATCCCGCGTTTAGTTGGTTCTTTGGTAACGGCAATGGCAAGCACTTTGTCAGCATGGTC
>JANQSM010000267.1 GCA_028284025.1 Alphaproteobacteria bacterium
TTTATGCAAAAGCCTAAAATCTCTGGCCAAGCGTGATGACATTCAAATTGTTTACCCGGTACATCTAAATCCAAATGTTCAAAAAACGGTTCGCGCCCAGTTAGCGGATATTGAGAATATTTATCTGCTCCCCCCGCTAGAATATTTGGCATTGGTGTATTTGATGAATAAATCCCACATTGTATTGACAGATTCTGGCGGAATTCAAGAAGAGGCGCCTTCCCTTGGCAAGCCGGTGTTGGTTCTGCGTGATACCACTGAGCGCCCGGAAGGTGTGGACGCTGGCACAGCCAAGCTGGTCGGGACATGCCCTGAATTTGTAGTACCCGAAGTCACCCGTTTATTGGAATCAAAAACTGCTTATGATGCCATGAGCCTGCAACACAACCCGTATGGAGATGGTAAAGCATCTCAGCGCATTGTAGATATTTTAACTGCCTTACAGACATCCTCTCATGATCAAGCCAAAATCCTGGAGCCGGCCACATGACCCCTTACAACAAAATCTGCATGATCGGATTGGGGTACATCGGCCTGCCTACAGCTGCGTTAATAGCCAGTAAGGGTATTGAAGTCGTCGGTGTTGATATCAACAAGAAAGTTGTTGAGACCGTCAATAAAGGAGATGTTCATATTGTAGAACCCGATCTTGACGGATTGGTGCACAAAGTTGTGACCAACGGTAAACTGCGCGCCACAAACAAACCTGAGAAAGCTGATGCTTTCATGATTTCTGTGCCCACCCCGTTTGAACATAAAACCAAAAAACCGGATATGACTTATGTTGAACAAGCTGCCAAGGAAATTGCCCCGTTCCTGGAAAAAGGCAATCTGGTGGTGCTGGAGTCTACTTCTCCTCCGGGGTCAACTGAACGTATCTGCAAACTTTTATCTGAATTGCGCCCGGATCTTAACTTCCCGCAAAAATATGGAACGTCCAGTGATATCTTCCTGGCATACTGTCCAGAACGGGTTCTGCCCGGCAGAATTCTAACCGAACTGGTTCACAATGCACGCGTT
>JANQSM010000252.1 GCA_028284025.1 Alphaproteobacteria bacterium
CATAGATCGAAGACTGGCATGAGCTTCGGCAATCTGATCCGTAGTGGCCGTCTTGCCTGTACCAATTGCCCAAACCGGTTCATAAGCAATTACCGTGTTTTGAGCTGTCATTGAATCCGGGCAGGATTGTGTCAGCTGGTCTTGCAAAACTTCCAGGGTTTGATTGCTTTCTCTTTGCTCAAAAGTTTCTCCCAGACAAATAATGGTTTTCAATCCATTGCGATGGGCTGCACCGGCTTTCTTTCTTACCATATCCGAGGATTCATTAAGGAGAGTTCGCCGCTCAGAATGGCCAACAATCACGTATTCCGCCCCAGAATCATGTAGCATTGCCGCGCTGATAGAACCTGTAAAAGCACCTTCATCTTCTTCATGACAGTCCTGGGCACCAACCATAATTGGGCTAGATTGCAGCATATCCGCGACATCCCCAATCAAGGTAAACGGTGGGCACACCAACACATCGCAGGCAGGTGATTCTGCTCGAACATAGCGGCTGATTTCGCCAGCGAGACCCATTCCCTGTTCATAGAGACCATTCATTTTCCAATTGCCTGCAACAAGCTTTTTACGCATCATTCCCTCTCCTTTCTTCTCACTCGTTTCTCATTCTACAATGACAGGTTTTTTATTCACATCGCTAAAAAGATGTGATACCACATCACAATCTAATCTTAAAATATAAAAAGAGGAAAAAATGCTTCAAGTCTTTCGCTCAAAACTCGCAGGGGTTTTTGTTCAGATTATCATGGTAATCCTTATTCTAAGCTTCGCGTTGTGGGGCGTGGGAGAGTATTTTGTTTCCGGTGGAGGGGATAACCCTCTAACTGCGGTGGTTGCTGAAGTTCAACGCGTTGATATTTTTGGCAATGAATTGCGCAATGAAGTAGATAAAGAAATGAATGTCCTGCGCAGCCAGCTTGGTGCAGAAGTTGACATGAAAATGGCCCGTCAGTTTGGTCTTGTCGACCGATCTTTAAACAAGCTCGTCACCCAGCGCCTGTTTGATATTGAAACGGCAAAACTGGGGCTAACTGTCAGTGATGACAAAATCATGCAACAAGTCATCAATCAATCTGTATTCCAGAATGAAATTGGCCAGTTTGATCGCAACCGCTTCCGCCAAATTCTACTCTCAAACGGCATGTCAGAACAAGCCTATATCAATGCAATTCGTGAAGACATGATCCAAAAGCACCTTGTGCAAAGTGTGATCGCAAATGTGGATGTACCTGATACGCTGGCCCGCTTGCTGTATCAGCATCAGAATGAGGAACGCCTGGCAAAAATGGTTCAGATTCCAACTTCCCGCTTTCGAGATGTTGGCACCCCCTCAGAAACCCAGTTACAAGAAACCTATGAACAAAATACGGCACGCTTCCAAACGCCTGAGGTTCGGAGCTTTTCTTACGTTATGTTGAATCTTAAAGATGCTCTGGATGAATCCCATGTGGATGAAGAAGCTGTTCGGGCGGAATATGAACGCAACATTGATAATTACACCGTACCAGAAGCACGCAAACTAACTCAGGTTGTTGTCGATACTCAAGCTCAGGCACAAGATATCTATGACGCCTATGCGCAAACCGGGGATTTGGCAAGCGCCATTCAGCAAGCTGGATTGGAGGTCAGACCTACCAGCTTGGGAAGTGTAACAACTGACGAAACTTTGCCAGAATTATCTGAAGTCTTTGACCTTGAAAAAGGCGCCCTAATCCAGCCTGTAGAGACTGATTTCGGCTGGCATGTGGTAAAAGTAGAAGAAATCATCCCTCCCGTTATTGAGACATTTGAAAGCGTCAAAGAAGAACTTCAAACTGTTTTGGCACAGGAAATTGCCGCAGAATCTTTCTACAACCGCATTTCAGAAATTGAAGACAGCCTGTTTGATAATAATGATCTAAAAAGTGTTGCCGATACCTTTGGGTTGAAGCTTCAAAATGTAACGGATGTGAAAAAAGATAATACCTCCGTAGCAGCAGATCTTCTAACCCAGGCTTTTGATACGCCTGAGAAAGAAACCAGCGATATCTTCGAAACGAAGGACGGCAGTTATTATGTGCTGGAAGTCACGAACGTACAATCACCACAAGCCATGCCACTGGCGGATGTTAAAAAACGCGTTGCGGACATCTGGAAAGAGACTGAGCGCTTTAAAAAAGCGGATGAGCTGGCCAAAGATATTGCTAACAAGATTCAGCAAGGGGGGGATATTGACCAGATCGCCCTTGAAAACAATCTAGCCGTGGTGAATTCTCCAAAATTAAAGCGTGGAAATTCTTACAAAGAAACCGGATTTGATGAAGCCATTGTCACCCGCCTTTTTGGAGCAGACAATGGTGCACCCGCGGTTATCAGCAGTACAGATGCCATGACCGTGGCCGTTGTAACGGATATTCAGTCTAACAGCTCTTCAGGATCGGAAGAAGATTTACAGACTATCAGGGAAGAAACTGTGCTGGAAATGGCTAATGAATTTCTAATGCAGTACAGCAATGCCCTGAAAGACAAACTGGGTGTGAAAATTCACACCCAGGCTGTCGACGCATTATTTTAGGAGGTAGTTTAAACAGTCGTCACAGGTTCTTCTGTCGGAGCCGTTTCTTCGGTTGTCTCCGTAGACTGTGCTTTATTTTCTTCAACGCTGAAACCTTCATCTAGCATCAAATTGTCTTCAGCTTCTTCAGGTTGTCTTTGACCAAAACCGCCAGTGTTTACAGGCTTTTCTTCTGCTTCTGGCGCTGCCTTGGAATCTTCAGTCTTAATTTCAACATCTTGTGCGGCTTCACGTTGAATCTGCTGCTTTTGCTGCTTTAATTTCTTTTCACCATCCTTACTGGATTGCTCCACCAACAATGGCTTGCACTTGTGCACCAGATCTTCAACTAGTTTGTAGTGTTCTCTGGAAAGCTTTTGTAATTCATCATTGCGAACTTTCTTGGTAGATTCAGCTACTTTTAACTCCAGAGTAATCCGGTCTCCGGCAGCACCCGCGACACTTTCCAGGTGTTCCAAACGGCTTTTTAATCTTTCCGTCCGGGCTTTCATATCGTCTCCTGAATACGCGCCACCACCAGCTTTAATATGATTTCTAAATCCACTGCTACCGGTTTTCAAAGCCATAGGCAAACTCAACTTCAAGATTGCCGTACGGGCGCTTCCGTGCAAAGGACCAATTGACCATCCTTTAAGGGCGCATGCTACTTCTGGGTCTTCTGTTAACTTCGCAACAGCAGTTTCAACACCGCTGGCTAATGCCGTAGCAGCAAAGAAGTCGAATACCAATTCAGGCTCACGGTAAATATCGGAAAGCTGACGACGAAAATCTGCAATCATAGACTGTGCATGCTGAGAAGATTGCAGCATTGTACGAGCTTCATCACGCTCACGCACTTTGTTCAGGTGAGAGTCAAGCACCTGAATCGTGTTAATCAAATTCTGATATTCTTCGGTTTTTTGAGACACAGCTAAATTACCTACCTTTTCATTATGTCTTTCAATTACTGTATAATGCATCGATCTTATCTCTCATTTAGGGTTAAAAAGGTTAATATTTAGTTAGATCTTTTGAATATTAACCCAATATTAACATAATTTTATAAGAGATAAAACTATTATTTCAATATATAGCATTAATGTTAACATTTATTTCATAATATAGGGTGCTTTTAACAAAAAACATCCGAAAATAGCGGTGTAGAGAAAGATATTAGCTTTGGATAGGCTTGCTGGATTGATGCTTAATAATCTCGGAAACCGGGACAATTCGCACCCCTTTAGCCTCAAAGCGAGGCAGCCATTCTGACAGTTTTTGAAGGGTTTTGGCTTTTGGGTGGGCAATTGCGATCGCATAGCCCTTTATTCGGGCTGTTTTTAGCAATCGCTCAAACTGGTGTTCAATAAAGTCATTATCATGAAAGTGATCAATAAAAATATCCCGCCCGGCATAGGGAAGCCCATATTGATAGGCGAGGCCTTCCCCAACAGAGGAAGAAGACGTCTTGGAGTCCAAGAATATCAAGCCGCGGCGCTTTAATTCGCGTATCACGACTTTCATCCCTGCAGATCGGGCTGTAAATTTACTACCCATGTGGTTGTTCACCCCCACATAGCCATCAAATTGAGTCAAGTTTTCATGCAATGCCTTGGCAATCTCTCTATTATCAAATGCAGCCATCAAAGCATTTGGACCAGGGTCTTTACGCGTATCAAATGGTTCCATCGGCAAATGCAGAAAAAGCTCATGCCCTGCTTTGCTGGCCTCTGCCGCCTGTTCTTGCACATACTTGCCATACGGCAAAAAAGAAAGTGTCAGCGGCGATCCCATCTGCATGATTTGGTCAAAATATGCCTGGCTTAACCCCATATCATCAATCACGATAGCAATCATTGATGAGCGATTAGGCGCTGTGGCAGGCATTTTTTCCGGCTGCAAACTGGCAAAAAGCTGAATATTCTGCTTGGGGGCTTCTTCATTTTCCAGTAGCAAAGCTTTTGGATGGTAAACTGGTGTGCGGTACGTCGCCTGCGCAGAAGACGTAAAGAGAGAGAATATCCCTAGAAAAAAGGCAAATAGCCCTACAATCACCAACCCTACTGTCAGGGCAGCAAAAAGAGGGGCAGGTACCCTTTTGAATGCGTGTATAATTGCCATAAGCGGACTAGCCTAGGCAGGTTTGTTGCAGACCACAACGGAATATGCTATGTTCTTGTTTTGTTCACTATGTGGATAACGAGAATAGTTTTGCAATGTTAACCGACCAACAACAAAAATTATTACTGTATTTAACTGAATGTCTGGAAGAAACCGGCGTTTGCCCTTCCTTCGATGAAATGCGTCTGGCTATGGGATTACAGTCTAAATCGGGTGTTCACCGATTGATTTCCGGCCTGGAAGAACGCGGCCTTATCCGCCGTCTCCCTAATCGGGCACGGGCATTGGAAATTGTGGAAAAATCTGCAACATCTATAGAAAATGCTGTCCGAGCTGTCCCCTTTTATGGCCGCATCGCTGCTGGCGCACCGCTGGAAGCCATTGCTGATCTCTCAGAAACTGTTGAGGTCCCGGCAACCCTCTTACGTCCAGCAAGACAATATTATGCATTGGAAGTGCGGGGAGATTCCATGAAGAACGCAGGCATCCTGGAGGGAGATATTGCCTTGATTGAAGCTGACACTGCGATACAAAACGGCAATATTGCAGTAGCTTTGGTGGATGAGGAAGAAGTGACATTAAAGGAAATACGCCTGGATCCAGAAACCATTTGCCTTGTCCCCCATAACCCAGACTATTCTGAACAGGTATATTTGCCTGGCCGCGTTAAGCTACAAGGAAAACTGGCAGGTATAATTAGAAAATATGCTTAAACAAGCGGTGGCTTGGTAAAATTACTGGCATAGCTTTTATGCTTGAATGATCGAACATTTGGCTCAATCATGCGGTACTCATATCCTTTGCGTTTAGCATAAGCAACCGCCTCAGCCTGTGTGTCAAAAACCAGATTAATCTGGCGCAAAGTATCTACCCCGGACTGCCACCCCATCAGGCGATCAGGCACAAGCGGTGTATCCACTTCTGGCACCAGGTGCCATTTTTTTGTCCGGGCACGGCCAGACTGCATGGCATTTTTTGTTGGCTGGTATATCTTCACACGAATGGTCATGAAGTTATTGTAATTTATAAGTCTTAAATTTCTACTGTTTTATGAGTTATTCTGCCCAAAAAGCGGATGGAGTATCTTATCTCCCACTTTAAGCCCCAGACGCGCACTGGTCCCGGCGTTTACTTCCAACACAGCCAGCGCCGGATGTAGGGAGGAAATCCTTTTCTCAGACAAAGGCTCGGTATCTTTAGCAATAGAGACGATCTGCCCTTCCCGGTCGATAAAAATGATATCCAATGGCAGATAGGTATCTTTCATCCAAAAGCTCCGCACAGCTTCTTCCGGACCTAAATTAAATAACATGCCCTGGTTTGGCGGCAAGTTGCGACGGAACATCAATCCACGGGTAATTTCGTCAGGTGTGTCCGCTAACTCTACCAAAAAGTCATGAACCCCCTTTGACGTTCTAATTTGCATTCCCTCTAATTCTAAGGGAATCTCAAACTTTACCTGGGTAGAAGGGATAGGCAGATACATCATCGCGATGACTCCGGCAATAATGCATGCTCCACTTAAGCACAAAAAGATAATAGCGGTTTTTCTGGATATCACAGAGGGTTGTTTCATTTTTTTATTGGCCTTTAGAATGGTATGTTTTAAAACAAGAGAACATAATTTTAACAAAGTACTACAGCATATGCACAGGTCAATACTTGTTAATGTATCACATACGGACGGACGTGAGGAACGCTTAAGGTGGGCCATACATCTGGCTAAG
>JANQSM010000272.1 GCA_028284025.1 Alphaproteobacteria bacterium
ATTTCGATAGAAAACAAGGGGTGGTTCTGATTTTTAGGTATCCTCATCCTGAGCTTGTCGAAGGATGGGGGGTTATTTAAAAAAACCCCATGGTTCGACAAGCTCACCATGAGAAGAAATAAGGTCTAGCAGGAATAAAACTCTCGGTACCAATCAACAAAGTTTTGAATTCCCTGTTCAATCGAAGTAGAAGGTCTAAACCCGCACGCCTGTGTCAGGTCTTCGATATTGGCATAGGTGGCCGGAACGTCACCTGGCTGGATGGGCATCATATTTTTTTGTGCTTCCTTGCCAATGGCTTTTTCTAGCACTGTAATCATATCCATCAGTTTTACCGGATTGTTGTTGCCGATATTGTAAATTCGGTAGGGCGCGGTGCTTGTTCCTGGGTCCGGATTCTCACTGGACCAGTCCGGGTTAGAAACAGGCAAAATATCTGCCATACGCACAACCCCTTCGACAATGTCATCAACATAGGTAAAGTCGCGCAGCATATTGCCGTGATTATAAACGTCAATAGGTTGATCTTCCAAAATAGCCTTGGTGAATTTAAACATTGCCATATCTGGCCGCCCCCATGGCCCGTAAACAGTAAAAAAGCGCAAGCCTGTTACCGGCGTATCATATAGATGACTATAAGAATGAGCCATCAATTCAGTCGCTTTTTTGCTTGCGGCATACAGACTAACCGGGTGGTCCACGTTGTCATGTACGGAAAATGGCATTTTGGTATTGGCACCATATACGGAACTGGTGGAAGCAAATAAAAGGTGTTTAATGTTTGTGTGGCGGCATCCTTCCAGTACGTTCAGGGTCCCAATAATATTTGCATCCATATATTTATGGGGGTGATTCAAAGAATACCGGACACCGGCCTGGGCGGCCAAATGGATGACAACATCAAAAGCTTCTTGCTTAAACAATTCCTCTACGGTTGCTTTGTCCGCCAGGTCAATTTTGTGGAAGGAAAAATTTTCAGTCGGGGTGAGTTTATCAAGCCGGGCTTGTTTTAAACTAACATCATAATAGTCACTCATGTTGTCCAGCCCCACAACCTGGTGGCCTTTATTCAACAAATTTTGCGCAACATGAAACCCGATGAATCCAGCAGCGCCCGTGACAAGAATTTTATTCAAAGGTGTCTCCCTTCAATTTTTTTTAAGAGCATAGCAATTCAAAACAAATGTGGAATAAAAAAATGTTTTTTGTTAAATGTTTCATCAGATAGAGGCACATATATGCACACATTTACAATACTGGATGCCGAATGGTGGACCGATGAAGGCGCATTTGAACGTCACTGGAATAGTTTGGCGGATCAGGAACCGGTGCTGACCCAGATCGGAGCAATTAAGGTGGGCGCTGAAAAAGGGTTTCCGATTGTTGCAGAATTTAATGTCTATATTATCCCGCGGGATGAAACGGGAAAGCGTTTGCCGTTAACACCGTATGCCAGGGATTTGACCGGCATTACTGAAGAGCTGCTGAACGAACAAGGCATAGAAACCGCCCAGGCCATGCAGGAGCTGCAAGCGTTTAAAGGCACAGATACGCTTTATTCCTGGGGGCATGATTATCGAACATTTCTGATCACTCTGTTTGTGCAGGGTTTGACAAATCCATTTACCAAAAAAGATTTTTGCGATATCCGTCCAATATTTGAGGCCGCTGGGGTTGAGGCGGCAGATCTAGAGCGCCTAAATAGTGGCAAAATTGCTGAATTTTTGGGAGCCAGGCTAAAAGGGCATCGGGAACACGACGGATTGCATGATTGCCGCTCTATTCTGGCTGGTTTACGCGTACTGGAAGCCCACAGAAGGGAGCTTTATCGGCATTTTGTCAAGACACGGTAGAACTCATACTTCGTCATCCCGGACTCGAGCCGGGATCTTAAAGGTAAATCAGCGCTCTTTGTTTAAAGATGAAGTAAACTGAACACTCGAGATGCCGGGTCGAAGCCCGGCATGACAAACAATTGTGTTTCCCATGTTTTAGCTTTGTCTCACCTTGTGTAGCCGACGGCTACTTCGGGGCGACGATCATGATCATTTGCCGGCCTTCCATTTTAGGCGACAGTTCAGTTTTGATCTGATCTCCTAGTTTTTCAAGAATATCATTTAAAACAGCGCGGCCTTGCTCGGTAAAAGCCATTTCCCGCCCGCGAAAACGCACGGTAAATTTAACCTTGTCACCATCCTCTAAAAACCGGTGGGCCGCTTTCAGTTTGGTTTCCAGGTCATGGGTATCAATGGTAGGCCGCATCTTCAGTTCTTTAACATGGATGATTTTTTGCTTTTTTCTGGCTTCAGCGGCGCGTTTTTGCTGTTCATACTTGTACTTGCCATAATCAAGTGCTTTACATACTGGCGGGTCCGCCTGAGGGCTGATTTCTACAAGGTCCAGTCCGCCGTCCTCTGCTTTTTGCAAGGCTTCTTGCAATGAGACAACGCCGACCATTTCGCCATCGGCGGCTACAAATCTTACTTTTTCTGCTGTGATTTCATTATTTGTGCGTGGACCATCATCACGCTTTTGGAATGGTTTGCGGGGGGCTATAGGTTTATCCTTTCTACTGTTAATCCAAATATCTATTCATTTTCAAGGGGATTGCGGGCTTCTTTAGACAGGGCAGAAACGGCTTCTTTCAAAGATATGATTTCTTGATCCTTGCCACCCAGACGGCGCAACGCCACCTTGTTTTCTTCTTCTTCCCTTTTGCCAACTACCAAAATAAGCGGAGTCTTGGCCAGGGAATGTTCACGTATCTTATAATTAATTTTCTCATTGCGCAAATCAATGTCGACACGAAGGCCTGCTTTTTTCAATTCTGCCTGTACTTTTTGCGCGTAAGCATCAACATCACTGGTAATAGGAGCAACAACTGCCTGGGTGGGTGCCAGCCACATCGGCAGCTTTCCAGCATAGTTTTCGAGCAGAATACCGATGAAACGCTCCAACGTTCCAATAATTGCGCGATGTAGCATAACGGGAGTATGTTTTTGTCCGTCTTCTCCAATGTAATGGGCTCCCAGGCGATCCGGCAACACAAAGTCTAGTTGTAGCGTCCCACATTGCCAGTCACGGCCAATGGCGTCTTTTAATACGAATTCAAGCTTGGGCCCGTAAAACGCACCTTCCCCGGGATTTAACGTGTACTCCATTTTCAATTCTTTTAAGACGCTTTCTAATGCTTCTTCGGCCTTGTCCCAGACATCGTCAGCTCCGGCGCGGACTTCTGGGCGGTCAGAGAATTTTACCTGGACTTCTTCAAAGCCAAAATCCTTGTAAACGTTTAACAACAACTTACAAAACGCTTTGCTTTCCTCCATGATCTGGTCGGGGGTACAGAAAATATGGGCATCATCCTGGGTCATGGCCCGTACGCGCATTAGTCCATGCAGTGCACCGTGGGCTTCATTGCGGTGGCAGGACCCAAATTCCGCCATGCGTAACGGCAAGTCCCGGTAACTTTTCATCCCCTGATTAAAAATCTGTACGTGACACGGGCAATTCATTGGCTTTAATGCCAGAACTGTTTCGGCATCGTCTTCTACCGTAAACATATTTTCACGGAATTTTTCCCAGTGACCAGAGTCTTCCCACAGTTTGCGATCTACCAACACGGGTGTTTTAACTTCCTCATAGCCGTTTCTTTGCAGCTGGGTGCGGATATAATCTTCAATTAC
>JANQSM010000283.1 GCA_028284025.1 Alphaproteobacteria bacterium
CTCTGACGGTCTTAAAGAACTGACCGCCAATGATTTAAAAGATGGCACCTTAAAACTGTCCAAAGGCAAAAAGAACCACGTTCTGGTGAAGTTTCAATAGCCTTTATTGCCCTTATTCCGCCGGCTGTTTTTCCTCTTTTGGTTCACGGGTCATAGGCTCTACACGGGTGGAGAAAATACCGCGGAAAATACCCGGGGTAAGAGCAGAAAACGGATTAACTGTGACTTGGGGTTCACTTTGTTTTCCCTTGATGCCGTAACGTGCGGCAAATAATTCTTCATCGCCGCCGCCCGTCAGAATAGTGCCAATAAATGGAATCCCCCCCAGCAATTTGTTGATCGTATACGCCGGTGCAACAGTTCCTTTCATATCAATAATGTCATCACGCAGGTCTACATTGCCCTGAGCGGTCAGCCCCATGGAAGTGCCGTAGGCTTCCAGGTTATCAATGTAAAACAGGCTGTCAGTATAGTTAAAGTCCGCAATCATGTTCTGGAATAAGATTCCGTCTCCAGCCAAGGATTCCAGCAAACCGGTAAGAGATGCCAGATTCAAAAGCTGGGTTAACAATGGCGCATTGACCACCCGAAAATTGGTGACGGTGACCACACCATTTAGCACCGGTTCTTCGCCCACATCATCATACACACCCTGAATATCAAGACGTCCGTTTTGCATGTCATCAAAAACATTTATGCCGCGCAGCGTTCCACCCGCATCTTCGGTTGTCATGCTAAGCTGGCGCACCCCGTCAATGCGTGTAATGGAGGCTTTTAAAGGCACAGCACTATGGGTATTGGCTTCTAGATTTAAAGATTCGGTCCAACCTTTATCAAAATCCTGTAGAGCAGAAAGCCGTACCTGCTTTAGATTTTCCTTACCCCCCATAGACAACACATCTACGTAAGCATCCAACTTCAAGGTACCTTTTGCTTTACTCTCTTCGCTAAAATCCAGTTTGTCATACTGGGAAAAGTCCAGATGCTTACCTTCCAGAGAAATGGCGGTTTGTTTATTTTTGGTTTTGGCCGTGCCACGCAGATCAGTCTTGCCGATTCTAATTTTTGTCAGTGCCATATTCTGCGGTAGAGATGTCGCAGTATTAAAAGATCCATTGAATTGGACATCCAGATCCTTACCCGTTGCGCGGAAAGTAGAAAAGTTTATGATTTTTGTTTTCTCTGGGACATCTGCTACCAGCTTGATCCGCGCAGGGTCCCCGACGTCCTTGGTCCAGTTGAATATGTTTTCTTTCACACTTGCGTTGGCCAGATCAATTTCTGCATCAATGTCATATTTCTGATCCTTGGTATGAACGATCTGCGCCTTGAACTGTGACTCACCTTCCACAAAGTTGCCCAGCGGAATATCAAGTCTTTGAAGTTGTTCTTCATCCAAAGTGGCGCTTACCACATAAGTTGCCTGATTCAAATACCCAAACTTTTGAGTTAATTCCAGATTTACCGGTGTTTTGCTGACTTCGGCGGCTCCGGCAATGCGAATCCCTTTTTGATCCACATTGATAAACAACTGCCCATTTTCCATATCCTTGCCTAAAATAAATTCCGGTGCGGTAACATTCTTCAAAAGCCCGTTAACCGATACATCAAATTCATCCATCGGCACGGTTTCCAGCATCGGCACATCCAGTTTTACATTGGTGGTTAATGTGCCAGACAGTTTATCAAAGTTCAGATCGAAATTTTTACGTACGTACAGCGGATCACGATCCGTAAAATCAATTGCCTGCTGGATCGTCCCTTCCATGTCAAAATCAACAGATGTCCGCTGTTCATCAGTTTCCAAATCATATAGCACGACCTGGCCACGCGTAAGGTCCATCCCCCCGGCTTTGGCCGAATCAATATTAATTGTAAATGTCATATCCTCAAACCGGGCGTTACCATTGACATGCTCCAGAGCCGGGAATGTCCGAAAATAGGTGGCACGCATATCCCGGAAATCGACATCGCCAATCAGGCGGTCATACAAGAATTTATCATTTACCAACTTGCCATAGAGGGTTGCATCAAGATCCAG
>JANQSM010000298.1 GCA_028284025.1 Alphaproteobacteria bacterium
ACTGGTTGTACACTCGCCGGTTGGCTGCAAAAGTAATAAAGACCCGTTGGCGCGCGCGCGTAATCCCGACATATGCCAGACGGCGTTCTTCTTCCAAACCTTCAGTGCCTTTTTCATCCATGGATCGCTGATGTGGAAATAACCCCTCTTCCCAACCGGGCAAAAACACTACGTTAAATTCCAGCCCCTTGGCCGCATGCAAGGTCATCAAGGTAATCATTTCACCTTCAGCATTTTCAGTATTGTCCATCACCAAACTGACATGCTCTAAAAAGCCGGTTAAGTTATCAAACTCTTCCATGGCGCTAATCAATTCTTTTAAATTTTCCAGCCGGCCCGGTGCTTCGGGTGATTTATCCTGCTGCCACATTTGGGTATAGCCAGACTCATCCAATACCATTTGCGCCAAATCAGTATGAGACATCGTTTGAGCCATTTGCCGCCAGCGCATAAAATCATTCAACAGATTGTGCAAGCTTGTACGTGCCTTGTTTTTAACTTCATCAGTTTGAACAGCTTCCCACGCTGCCTGAAATAAGGACACATTTTTAGCACGTGCAATGTTATGAAGTGTTTGTAAGGTAGCATCCCCCAAACCCCGTTTCGGGGTATTCATAATTCGCTCAAACGCCATACCATCATCCGGTTGGTGCAGGATACGCAAATAAGCCAGGGCATCCCGAATTTCCATACGTTCATAAAAACGAGCGCCCCCAATTACCCGATATGGTATCCCCAGTTTTAACAACCGCTCTTCAAATTCCCGTGTCTGGAAAGAAGCGCGCACCAAAATAGCTATTTCATCTAATGATACTTTTTCACGCTGCAAAGATTCAATTTCTTCACCGACAAAGCGCGCTTCAGCTTCACCATCCCACAGCCCCTGAATTTTAATCTTGTGGGTATCATCATTTTCTTCTGTCCATAAAGTCTTGCCAAGACGGCCAGAGTTTTTAGCAATCAACCCGCTGGCAGCACCCAGAATTTGTGAGGTAGAACGGTAATTCTGTTCCAGTTTAATGATCTTGGCACCCGGAAAGTCTTTTTCAAATCGCAAGATATTACCAACTTCAGCACCGCGCCAAGAATAAATTGATTGATCATCATCACCAACACAACACACATTACCAAACCCTTGTGCCAGCAACCGTAACCATAAATACTGGGCAACGTTTGTATCCTGATACTCATCCACCAGAATATAATGAAACAAGTTCTGGTATTCTTTCAATACATCAGTATTGGTCTGAAAAATAGTCAGACAATGCAAAATTAAATCCCCGAAATCACAAGAATTTAAGGTTTTCAAACGTTCTTGATAGCTTTGATAAATCTGCAATAACTTGCCATTTGCAAGCCCTTCCACATCATCAGCCCCTACTTTGTTTGGAAGCAACCCCTTGTCTTTCAAGCGCTGAATGGCATTTAAAATCACCTTGGGCGGCCAGCGTTTCACATCAATGTTGGCAGCTTCCAACACCTGCTTCACCAGGCGCTTTTGGTCATCATCATCCAGAATGGTAAAGTTGCTATTCAGGCCGACCAGCTCTGCGTGGCGCCGCAAAATGCGCACACATAAGCTGTGGAAAGTGCCCAACCACATACCTTCGGCAGCGCGGCCAATCATGTGTTCCACTCGCTCCCGCATTTCCCGGGCAGCCTTGTTGGTAAACGTCACTGCCAGTACGTTGGATGTGCGTGCTTTTTGTGTCAGCAAAATATGAGATAGACGCGTCGTTAGCACGCGGGTTTTTCCCGTTCCTGCTCCTGCTAATACCAATAGCGGGCCATCGGTAGATTCAACCGCTTCACGCTGGGGGTCATTTAGACCTTGTAAGTAAACCGGTTCCATAGAAGAAGGGGGTTGTTGTTCAGCCATCATCATCGACATAAGGCATGATGTACCATATTAAAGAGGAATGCCAAGCCTTGATTCAAAGAACATGAGGATATGTGGGCAAGATTATTACCTAGCTTGAACAGCTGCTTGAGCTGCTACAGCTGTTGGAAGCTCTAAGCCGCGCGAATGGGTAGGCAGAACATCCGCAACACGCCCTAAAATACCCTTTAATTTATCAATACCCGACAGGCCTGGATCATCACTCAGCACAATATTTTCACCTGGAATGGGGCGATCCCCCACACGAATCAGAAATTTATTACAATCCGGAATGTCAGTACGTCTGAGAACAGCCTCAAACATAGGCCAGTCATTGGTAGAATCCCCAGCAACAATTGGAAACCCGCTAGAGGGGATAAAATCTCCTTGCGCAACAAGGTTGTCAATAATGTCTGTTACCGCACACCCCTTATCAACAGCACTTGGCGAAACTTCAATTGTATATGGGTGGACATATACCTGAAGGTCCATTCCGCCCGACTTTATTTCATCTTTTACCATTTTAACAATTTCCTGTGCTACTTGCTTTGGATCACGTTCCCCAAAATCAACACCTGGCAGAGTAGGATCAGGGTGAAAGGTAATGCACGTGCGCTTGCCACCTTCAACTGGAAGACCATACTTCCTTGAAACTTGTGCCACAACCGTGTCCCGGATAAAACGTAATTGCTTACCTGCCCCATTTAACTCAAATGTCAACCGTCCTTCAGGAGATTCTGCACTATGCTCTACAGCACCGTGCTCACACAAGGCAGTTGGAAACCATTTATCACCTCTTGCCCCATAGTTAATCAGCTTATAAAATTGTTCGCCCCCACGGCCCGTTATAAAACAAAAATGAGCACGACTGTCTATCTTCCGTAAAATAGCGCGGGTATCCAGGGGAAGGGGACGGCAGTGCCAGTCATCCGGTTCTGAGG
>JANQSM010000309.1 GCA_028284025.1 Alphaproteobacteria bacterium
ATAGAAAGCATTCCAGTCAGGCGGTTTTCTTCATCCACTACCGGCAAGTGGCGATACCCCCCTTCCAGCATGTAATTTGTGGCATCATCAATAGAGTTATGGTGCTGCACGCACTGGGGATTCTCAGTCATAACATCATCAACAATTGTGTCATCCAGGCCTCTTCCTTCCGCACAAACTCGCTTTAGTAAATCCCGCTCAGAGAAAATACCAACGACGTGACCTTCTTTATCTAATACCGGAATTGCCCCAATATTCCATTCAGCCATGTATGTGGCCGCAGCACGCACAATCGTCTTAGGCGTACAGGTTGCTATTTCTTCTCGGTTTGAAGCTTCGGGTAGGTCACCAATCTTAATCAACATTGCAAAAAATTCCTTTATTTGTCAGACTTTTATTTTAAATGAACGGTCAGTATAACATAAAAAAATTTAAGGTGCTACATTTTGTCGCACTTTCTGCAAAAAAATATTATAAGCATACAAATCTCAGGATTGAGAGATGATAAGTCTTCTATTTTGCCATCTCCCCTGCCCCGTTAAGGATGAACTTCTCGCGGCAAGATTTCTGTAAAAAGGTTTTATTTATAAAAAAAACATGTATGGTGTGCCCCATGTTTCAAAATACAGATAAAAAAATTATATTTTTTGCACTTATAATGGCTTTTATACCGCTTACAGCTCAGGCGGGAACGATCAAGCTAAATAATGGTGACCTGATAAGTGGCCAAGTCACAGATTACAGTGCGGATCATTATCAGGTAACCTCACCTTCTCGCGGAACGGCCCTGATTCCAAAATCCGATGTCCGTCTTGTCATTCAAAACGGTCAGGTTATTTTTGGAGGAACCACCCCTGCAGCCCTGCCTGAGCCTATCAGTATTAATACCTCTACTCCAAATACATCGGCATTTTCTGTACCAACCCGCCGTATCGCACGTGCAGCGCCTTCTTCTACTCCTCCGGGACGCAAATGGTTTAGCGACTGGGCCTATGAAGGGCAAGTGAACCTGGGGCTTGAACGCAGTACTGGTAATAACGAAGAATCCTCTATCAATGCCGACGCAGAAGTCATATTTGAAAAAGGTAAAAACCGCTTCCAGCTCAATGGTGAAATCTATTATGAAGAGAATGATGATGTGCAGGTGGAAGATGAACGCATGTTTAAATTCCAGTATGACCGTTATTTAACCGACCGAATATTCTTTGCCACTGATGCAGCTTATGAAGTGGACGAAGCGGCTAACCTTGATCTGCGCACAACTTACGGAATCGGTGTCGGGTATGATTTCATTAATAATGATACCACCACCTTGCGCGGCCAGATCGGCGGGAAAGATGTAACAGAAGAATTCAGCAACAATACCGAAGAAAGCTTCCAAGCCGCTGCCTGGGAAATTGATTTTAAGAAAAAGATTTTAGAAAAGAAGGCTGAGATTTTTCATAATAATACCGGTCTTATGAATGCCGAAGATAGTGAAGACCTTGACTTTCAATCCAAAACCGGGGTCCGTTTTACCGTCTACAAAAACCTGCAACTATCCGCCCAAATCAACTATGACTGGGACAACCAGCCGCCACCGGGTGCTGAAGAAGAAGATATTAAATATCTGTTATCTTTGGGATATAGCTTTGGCAATAAAGATTAAGCCTGTTTTTTACGCAAGGTATTTCGGGTCAGAAAAGCCGCATTCATTTCAAAATACACCTTAGGAATTGGCCGCCCTGTCAATTGGCGTGCCAATAACATTCCAGAATAAGGAGCTGTGGTTGCTCCATGTGATCCATGACCCAGTGATGCATAAATGTTTTCCTCAATACTGCCAAACAATGGAAAACGCTGAGGCGTGGTAGAGCGTACTCCTGCCCAGTCCTGTGCAGAATCTAAATCCAGACTGGGTATCAAATCTGGCATCACATCCCGATGACGATTTAGAATTTCCTGTCGATCTTTCGCCCGAATTTCAGACGTGCCATTGCCCCTGTCATAGGTACTGCCCAATGTCACCCAACCACCAGCATTTGCCGGAGCAATATAGCCATCATGGGTAACAACATGCGGCAACGCCATGTCTGCCTTTTTTAATTTGGCTTGCATTAATTGCCCACGTACAGGCTGCAAATGCAAACTGGTCTTTGTAAGATCTTGTGCTGCGCAACCATTGGCCAGCACAATGCTATCCGCTGTGCATTTTACCAAAGCTTCCGATGTCATTTTGGTTTTTTTTATTTCCGCACCATCCAGGTATGCCATTGTGAAATCTTTTAGATTAACCCACCCCCCTTGCGGGAAAAACACTCCATCATACGGAAATAATTTCGCTTGCTGTGGGGTAAGTGCAGTTAATACCTGGGCAGGAAGTTGCAGGTTTTCTAGAAACCCTTTGTGCTGTTGTTTTTTCTGTTCCTTAAACCCAAGCTGAATCACGCCACATAAATCATGATCCACCGGGCAAGTTTTTGCCATATGCTTTAAATGCTTTATCGCCCACAAATAGCTTTCCAGATAAAACTGCCCTTCTACAGAAAAGTCTGCCGTCAACCTTGGGTACACAACGGCTGATGGATTGGAAGATGTTCCTGATGCTACACCACCAGGATCTATCACCGTGACCGGCACGCCGCTTTGCATCAAATGATACGTCACTGCTGCCCCGGCAATGCCTGCCCCAATCACAGTGGCAGACATCGCTGGTTTGGGGGCTTGCCGGGTCCCCTTAAAACTGCCCGCCAGCATGTCACGTTTGCTTCCAAATCCTTTTTGTTTGCGAACTTCAAAATTATGATTAGCCAACCCGTCTCGCACAGGGCGCGCTGCTGTAAAGGTGGCAAAGGTTGCGCCTCTCACAGAGAGCCGTTCCATTTGCTTAAAAATTTCTTCGGTCCACAGGCCTTCATTTTTGGCGGGGGTAAACCCATCCAGAATCCAGCAATCAACAAATGCTTCCAGATTTTGCAATGCTCCCACAGCATCACCAAAAATCAGGGTTAAACTGACCGAACCAAATTCCAGATAATGAAAGCCAGGGGTTAAAGGTGGGTACTGATCAATTAACTCCTGATGAATTCCGGCCAGTTCTGGCCAGAAACCAAGAGCCTTTTTTAAATCTTTTAAACAAAGGGGATGCTTTTCTACGGCAATATAGTCCAGCCGGCCCGTCGCATTTGATTGCCGCCACAATTTCAGAG
>JANQSM010000005.1 GCA_028284025.1 Alphaproteobacteria bacterium
AACGCGATATCGCCGGTTCCACCGGCCAGGTCTAAAATGCTAGAGTCTGGTCCAGCGTTCAAGCCACTGACAAAATCATGCTTCCAAAGACGGTGAACACCCACACTCATAGCATCATTCATCAGGTCATATTTTTGTGCAACGGACTCAAACACCTCCCGCACGAGTTTATCCTTGGCGGGAGCACTCACACGCTTATACCCAAAGTCGACTTTTTCGTTTGTCTTTGTCATACACTTTTATATATAGGATATATGCCAGAATTACCAGAAGTAGAAACAGTGATGCGCGGATTGGCAGCAGCAGTTGAAAACGCCCGGATTCAACGGGTGGATCAGCACCGGCCAGACTTGCGTTTTCCGATCCCTGCTGATTTTAAAGATCGACTGACAGGTCAAAAAATCATCCGGCTTTCCCGCCGGGCCAAATATATAGTGATGTATCTGGATTCAGGGGATGTTGCTTTGGTGCATTTAGGCATGTCCGGGCGTATGATCATTCATGACACTTTACCTAAAATAGCCAAGCATGATCATCTGGTTTTTCATTTTGAGAATGGTAAAACAGTGGTGTTTCATGATCCACGTCGATTCGGGTTTGTTGACGTTTTGCCTGCCCAAAATATAAAGACATGTAAATATTTTTGCCACTTAGGCCCTGAACCCCTTTCAGAAGATTTTAATGCTCTTTCTTTGCAGAAAAAACTTAATGGCAAAAAAACAGCGATTAAACTGGCAATCATGGACCAGCGTATCGTAGTGGGAGTGGGCAACATTTATGCCTGCGAAGCATTGTTTCGAGCACATCTACACCCCACCCGTGCCTCAGGGGAGATTTCTTTACCCGACCTTGAAAAATTAGTCGTGGCCATTAAAGCCGTGCTGCAAGATGCGATCAAAGCAGGAGGATCATCTTTGCGGGATCATCGTCAGACAAACGGCGAGCTTGGTTATTTTCAGCATGATTTTCTGGTTTATGGCCGTGAGGGGGATCCTTCCCCCGCCGACCCGCAAACCCCTATCCAACGGATTGTTCAATCCGGGCGCTCCACGTTCTATTGCCCGGCTAGTCAAATTTAGGTATACTCGCCCGATGCGCACTGTATTTATTCTTTTTCTTATGTTTCCTGTTCTGGCTTTAGCACAGGTAGGCGGTAAAGGGGATTTTATCCCTAATCTGGAAGATGTGCCGCGCATGCCAACAATGGAAGTAATTCACGATCAGGGCTTTGTTTTTGATGCTCCGGCGGCACGCGTTGTAGAAGTGTATACTCTGGTATTGGCGGCAGATGAAGAAATTGCCCAGTTCTATGACAATTCCCTAATTCAGTTAGGTTGGGCGCGCTCTGCCCGCAACACTTATACGCGCAATGATGAAAAGTTGACAATAATTATTGAAGCAGATGGCGATTCACCGGACAATAGCAAGAGTCAAAAAATCGTCCGGTTTTTACTATCTCCCGCCGGACCCCACCAGGAGACACGCCATGGCTTATAATACTATCCTTGTTGAAACCCAGAAAGAAATAGGCATTATTCGCCTAAATCGGCCTGACGCTATGAATGCCTTGAATACCGAAATGGTAAAGGAAATGGGTCAAGCGCTGGACAAGTTTGAAGATAATAAGAAAATTAAAGCTATTGTCTTGACCGGGAATGAGCGTGCCTTCGCCGCCGGGGCTGATATTAAAGAGATGCAGGATAAAACCTATATGGAAGCCTATTTGGAAGACTTCATTACCAAGGGCTGGGAACATATAAGCAAAATCAGAAAACCCATTGTCGCAGCAGTTAGTGGTTATGCTTTGGGGGGTGGCTGTGAGGTTGCCATGATGTGTGATGTGATTTTGGCAGATGAAACCGCCATGTTTGGCCAGCCGGAAATTACCCTTGGTATTATTCCGGGTGCTGGAGGAACCCAGCGCTTAACCCGCATTGTCGGTAAATATAAAGCCATGGATATGATTTTGACCGGGCGCATGATGGATGCCAAGGAAGCCCATCACGTCGGTTTGGTCAGCCGCATTGTTGTGAACAAGGCCAGCCTTGTGGAACAGGCAATTAAAACAGCCCGCAAGATCGGGCGCATGTCCCTGCCAACCATTTTAATGGCAAAAGAATGTATCAATCAGGCATATGAAATGTCCCTATCTGCCGGTATCCGCTATGAGCGTCGGATGTTCCAGTCTACATTTGCAACCAGGGATCAGAAAGAAGGCATGAAGGCGTTTGTTGAGAAACGCAGGCCGACATTTAAGAATCAATAATTCTTCTTTGTCATTCTGGCTGTAGACCAGAATTTTTAAGCAAAATTGCATACGGTGCACTCAAGATGCCGGGTCAAGCCTGGCAAGACGTCTTTTTGAGCGGCTTTTTTTTACAAACCCCCTTGACTTAGGGCGAAAAAGCTTGTATCACCCTCTTTCTTTCTTAAAAAGGAAACACAATTATGGCAAATACAAAGTCTGCAAAGAAAATGGTTCGCAAAATCGCCACCCGTACAACGGTGAATGGGACACGTCGTTCTCGTATTCGTACGTTTTACAAAAAAGTGGAAGCGGCTATTCAGTCAGGCAACAAAAAAGAAGCAATGACCGCGCTTCGCAAGGCGGACTCTGAAGCTCAGCGGGGTGTCAGCAAGGGAATTTTTCACAAGAAAACCGTTGCCCGCAAGGTCTCCCGCCTGTCTCAGGCGATTGCCAAGATGGGTGCCTAACCCCCTTTTTTACATTTCATTTCGACCTGTTTCAAATCTCACCATTTGTTTTGGTTGAGTAATGTTTTTTGTTCCGGGATGTCATAAAAATTTAACAACCTTTGCGTGTTTTTTAAAGTTAAGACACACCCTTGAAATGCGCAGAAACCCCCCGTTTTTCGCATTATACAGCAGAATATCTTGTTGAAAAAAACGCTCAAAAATTTTTTTGCATAAATTTTCGTTGGATTTCTGCTGTCAAGGAATTTTTTTAAAAAAACTCGCCTTTGAGGTCTTGCGCCGCAGCAAATCCATGCTACTCTACCTCTCACTTCGACGGGCAAATGGTTAACGTCTTATATCCCAAATAAGGAACAGACCAAAAAAATATAACCGTCAGTTGTTGGGAGCGCAGGATACCTTAAAGCAATTCCCAGCTCATATATAAAGTGGCAAAAACATGGCCGGATCTCACTTCAGAGTAAGCATGTTTTTTGCGCACGAATGAACTTTTTGGATGAACAACAAAAATAAGAATAGGCACGTTTACAAATGGGATATCTCGATAACACACCAAATAAACCTTTTAATATGCTTGATGCTACGGCTAATCTGACTTCTGAGGAAGTTGCTTCTATTTGGGCGAATGTACGTGCCAAAATGCGTTCGGAACTTGGGGAAGCAGCCTATAAAAGCTGGGTCAAGCCACTGACGTTGGCCAGTATTGATAATGGCCAGGCTAAAATGACTGTACCTACACGTTTTATTCGGGATTGGATTTTATCGCGCTATGGAGATCGGCTTTTGGCCTTTCTGAAAGAGGAAAATGCTAATATCCGCACGATGGAAATTACTATTGCATCCTCTATGCGCAATTCTGAAAGTACGAGCAACGACTTATATGCTCCACAATCAGAGAATGATATTGACGAAGCGACTCTTGCCAGCCTGGATGATGACAATGACACCAGTGACGGCACCCAAATTACTTCTAAGCTGGATCCGCGTTTCACGTTTGAGAATTTTGTGGTCGGTAAACCCAATGAGTTGGCATTTGCTGCAGCACGCCGGGTGGCGGATTCTGAAACCGTTCCGTTCAACCCACTGTTTTTATATGGTGGGGTCGGGCTTGGTAAAACGCACTTGATGCACGCCATCGCCTGGCAGGTTAAGAAAAAAGACCCTAGTAAGAAAGTGCTTTATATTTCAGCGGAAAAATTCATGTATCAATTTATTCGTGCCTTGCGTTACAAGACGACAATGGCATTTAAAGAGCAGTTCCGCTCTGTTGATCTTTTGATGATTGATGATGTTCAATTCATCAGCGGCAAGGAATCAACCCAGGAAGAATTTTTTCATACATTCAATGCGCTTGTAGATCAAAACCGTCAGGTGGTGATTTCAGCAGATAAGTCTCCTTCTGATCTGGAAGGTCTAGAAGAGCGGTTGCGCTCACGTCTGGGCTGGGGGCTGGTGGCGGATATTCATCCGACAACTTACGAATTGCGGTTGGGTATTCTACAATCCAAGGCAGAGCAATTAAATGCAGATATTCCGCAAGATGTGCTGGAATTCCTGGCGCACAAAGTATCTTCTAACATCCGAGAGTTGGAGGGGGCTTTGAATAGAATTGTGGCTCATGCTTCCTTGGTCGGGCGTCCTGTGACTTTAGAAAATACCCAGGAAGTATTGCAGGATCTGTTGCGCGCGAGCGACCGCAAGGTCACAATTGAAGAAATCCAGAAAAAAGTGGCTGAACATTTTAATATTCGTATCAGCGATATGCATTCTGCCCGCCGGTCACGTACCGTGGCCCGCCCACGGCAGATTGCAATGTCCCTGTCCAAGCAGTTAACACAACGGTCCCTTCCTGAAATCGGACGCAAGTTTGGAGGACGTGATCATACGACCGTCATTCATGCTGTCCGGAAAGTTGAGGAACTGTGCGGCAAGGATCACAGCTTTGCAGAAGACGTTAATCTTTTGCGACGTATGCTTGAAGGCTAAGATTTCATAACCTACCTCATGCAACAAGGACTCCACAGGCGGACTACGGTTCGCCTGTGGACAACTTTGGAAGCCTAAAGAATCTGCTTTCTTCAGGCCTTTTTTGCGTTATTATTTTTGCTATTAAACATACCAGATGGACGACTCATTCCTTTTCGGAGGCTCATAAATGAAATTATCAATTGATCGCGCAACGCTTCTTAAATCTCTTTCTCACGTACAAAGTATTGTTGAAAAGCGCAACACAATCCCCATTCTTTCGCATGTACAGCTTTCTGCCAAAGAAGGCCAATTGCATCTGACTGCAACAGACATGGATATTGACATTGTGGAGTCGGTTGATGCTAACGTGCAGGACGAAGGCCAAGCAACAGCGCCAGCGCATACGCTTTATGAAATTGTGCGCAAGCTTCCTGATGGTGCAGAGATTGAACTGGTATACGATAAAGCCAGCGGCCAGATGGCGATCAGCGCCGGGCGCTCCAACTTTAGTCTCTCCACTTTGCCAGTAGAGGATTTTCCTGCTTTGAATTCGCAAGAATTTCCCCATAGCTTTGCTTTACCGGCTGAAGAAATGAAAACCTTGATTGACCGCACGCGTTTTGCCGTTTCAACAGAAGAAACACGGTATTATCTGAATGGAATTTTCCTGCATGCAGCCAACAACAATGACAAGCCGGTCTTGCGGGCTGTCGCGACGGATGGTCACCGTTTGGCGCGTATGGAGATGCCTTTACCAGAAGGCGCTGCGGGAATTCCAGGTGTCATTATGCCGCGTAAAACGATTAATGAGTTGCGTAAACTGGTTGACGAAACCGAAGGCAATATTGATATTTCTGTATCTGATGCGCGCATTCGTTTTGCATTTGATTCCGTGGTGCTTACCTCCAAGCTTATTGACGGGACTTTCCCGGATTATGAGCGTGTAATCCCGACCAATAATACCAAGATTCTGGTGATCGGGACACAGCAGTTTGCCGCTGCTGTTGACCGGGTGGCGACCATTTCCTCTGAACGTTCCCGCGCGGTGAAGTTACAGATGGAGAATAAAAACCTAACATTAACTGCGAACAGCCCGGAAAACGGTACAGCGACGGAAGAGCTGGAAGTGGATTATAAAGATGACCCGATTGAAATCGGCTTTAACTCTAAATATTTGCTGGATATGACTCAGCAGATTGAGGGGGATTCGGTTCAGCTCTCGTTATCTGATTCAGCTTCTCCGACCATCGTCACTGACATGGCCGATGAGAGTACACTGTACGTTTTGATGCCGATGCGGGTGTAGTCAGGCCCTTTCATGACATCCCTTTCTTCTTTGAAGACGCGACCCAGGTCTTGCCTGGATCGTGATATTTATTTGCAAGACATGCGTCTTTCCCAGTTTCGTAATTATGACCAAGCTGCCTTAGCTTGCGGGTCGGATCCAGTGGTGTTAACGGGGCCAAACGGAGCGGGAAAAACCAACCTGCTGGAAGCTGTGTCGTTGTTATCGCCAGGTCGTGGTATGCGCCGGGCTAAATTAGCTGATTTAACGCGCCAGGGTTCGCAAACTCCCTGGGCGGTTTCTGCTACTTTAACCCGATTAGGAGAAACCACCAAAATCGGAACTGGCCTGGATCCGGAGGGGGCTGCCCGTCGGGTCGTGAAAGTGGATGGTGAAATTTTAAGCCCACAATCAGAATTAGCGGATTATCTTACTGTTTCCTGGCTGACACCGCAGATGGATCGGCTGTTTACAGACGCTGCCAGTACCCGGCGCGGATTTCTGGATCGTTTGGCTTTTGGTTATTTCAAGACCCATGCAAGCCTATTAAACGCCTATGAACATGCCATGCGCGAACGCCTTCGATTGTTAAAAGAGGGTGTACGAGATGAGACATGGTTGACCACCCTGGAAGAAAAAATGGCAGATACAGGTTTAAGCCTTACCCAGAACCGCCTGACCTGTATGAATCACTTGCTCACCGGTTTTGATATGGCGGACACCCCTTTT
>JANQSM010000032.1 GCA_028284025.1 Alphaproteobacteria bacterium
TCTGGTCCGCCGGGATTAGGCAAAACCACCCTGGCGCAAATCATTGCTAAAGAGCTGAATGTAAATTTCCGCGCAACATCTGGCCCTATTATTACCAAAGCCGGGGATCTAGCGGCAATTTTGACAAATCTGGCCCCCCATGATGTTTTATTTATTGATGAAATCCACCGTTTGAATGCCGCCGTGGAGGAAGTTCTATACCCGGCAATGGAAGACTTTAAGCTGGATTTAATGATTGGCGAAGGTCCCGCCGCCCGGTCCGTACAAATTGATTTACCGCCATTTACCCTGGTAGGAGCAACAACCCGGTCAGGCCTTATTACCAAGCCGCTGCGGGAACGATTCGGGATTTTATCACATATGGAGTTTTATGATGTGACAGATCTGATGAAAATTGTTTTGCGTTCCGCAGGGCTGCTGGAGCTTCATATGGATGAAGCAGGTGCAGAAGAAATCAGCCGCCGGTCACGAGGTACCCCACGGGTTGCAGGCCGCCTGCTGCGTCGGGTGCGTGATTTTGCCAGCGTGGCCAACGCCAAACAAGTTACCCGCACTGTTGCTGATAATGCCTTAAACCAACTGGATGTGGATGCACAGGGTCTGGACGCCATGGATCGGCGTTATTTAAATCTGATCGCCCAAAGTTACAGTGGTGGCCCTGCAGGCATTGAAACTCTGGCTGCAGCGTTATCCGAGCAAAAAGATGTCCTGGAAGAAGTTGTAGAACCTTTTTTAATTCAGCAAGGCTTTATTCAACGTACGCCCCGGGGGCGAATTTTGACCGAAAAAACTTATGGTTATCTGGGACTCCCTTATACAAAACCCGCCAATACCCCGCAAATGGGATTTGAAGAAATATAAAAGCCCTGGTTATCTTGAAAATTGTGATGCTTCATAAGCGGCACGGCCAGCAGTAGAAGCTGTAGTTGGCTTGGGCTGTATTTCAACAAACATTTTTAAAAGAGGTTTCCCATTTGCATGAGGCAATGCCGCCAACATGTATGCAATATCAACCCTCTCCCCACCGACCAGAACATCAACAGAAACGTGAGGTGAAGTACATTCAGGAATACCTGATTCAGGCTTGGCTTCTTTTTTGTCTACCCTTCCGAAAAAGACCACAGCTGGTTCGTAGACTGCTGGTTTCATTGTGAATCCTTTCAATTTAATTCAATATCGCCTGCCTGGCAGAACGGGGCATTATTCACTTTCCTGTTTTATAAAAAACGTCCGAAACTTAATTGAACTTATACACACTGACTACGTGCAGTCGTTGTATTTTCTGTGTTTGTAACGTTAAAGGAGAATCCTGCCAACCTTGTTTTCCATATAAGATACTTAAAGCAGATTTTACAGATTCTTGTCAAAGGATTTTTTAGAAAAAATTACTTAAGCCAACGATCTATTATGCGTATGATGGCGACACCATGGAAAGTGAAATTAAAAACAATGCCCACCATTTTCCCGTACGGGTGTATTATGAAGATACCGATGCGGGTGAGGTTGTCTACCACACAGGCTATATCCGTTTTGCTGAACGTGCCCGCACAGAATTGTTGCGCACCTTGTTTGGGAACCAGTCCGACATTCGGGAACAATTTAATCTTTTATTTGTGGT
Organism: Alphaproteobacteria bacterium; assembly: GCA_028284025.1. Classification (GTDB taxonomy): domain Bacteria; phylum Pseudomonadota; class Alphaproteobacteria; order JANQSM01; family JANQSM01; genus JANQSM01. Next base: position 1,619 of record JANQSM010000032.1, read on the forward strand.
AAAGCACATGGAGGTAGACTACCTGGCGCCAGCCCGGCTGGATGACTTATTAACCGTGAAGACGACCCTGGTTAAGCCCAAAAATGCCAGCCTCACATTTCATCAACAAATCTGGCGCACAAAAGATGAAAATAACACTTTAAAACAAGCCACAAAACTTATAGATATGAAGGTGGTTGTTGTGGCAGTAGGCAACAATGGAAAGCCTAAAAAACTGCCCACAGCAATTCGGGAAAGTTTGAACGTAATCGCCGAGAAAGTATAAATATGGAAGAAACACCCAATATTGTTGAGGCCGTCAGTCTGGGCGGTGGAACCCACGACATGTCCGTATGGTCCTTGTTTTTGGAAGCAGGTTTTGTTGTCCAAATGGTCATGGTTTTGCTGATTATTGCTTCGTTCTGGAGCTGGGTAATCATTTTTGACAAAATCATGCGCTTGCGAAACCTGAACATGGAAACCACCAAGTTTGAGAATACATTCTGGTCCGGAACATCCTTGGAAACGTTATATGATAAACTTTCCAAGAACCCGCCGGAACCAATGGCTTCTATCTTTGTTTCAGCCATGGCGGAATGGAAGCGCGCCAACCTAAAGGGTTTAACCGGCAAAACTAAAGAAGCCCTGATGCAACGCATTGAACGCGCAATGGACATTGCCATTGCCAAAGAAATGGAAAAAACAGAAAAGTATTTGATCTTCCTGGCATCCGTCGGGGCCACTGCACCCTATATCGGTCTGTTTGGAACTGTATGGGGAATTTTGCACAGCTTCCAGGCTATTGCCCTGACGCAAAATACTACACTTTCCTCAGTGGCACCAGGAATTGCCGAAGCCTTGTTTGCCACAGCCCTGGGTTTGGTTGCTGCCATTCCCGCGGTATTGGCGTACAATAAAATCTCCACAGATCTAGGGCGGTATGCTGCCAGACTGGAATCTTTTGCCGGGGAATTTTCTGCAATTATCTCGCGTCAGCTGGATGAAAAGGACGCCGACTCTAACAAAAAGGCGGCATAATGACTTTATATTTTAACAGTTACAGTTCTACCAAGCGTAAACGAAACAAGCGGTACCAACCCAACAGTGAGATGAACGTTGTACCTTTTATTGACGTAATGCTGGTGCTTTTGGTTATTTTTATGGTCGCGGCCCCGTTGATGACCGTGGGCGTAAAGGTTGAGCTGCCTGAAGCCAATGCCAAGACCGTCAACGAAAGCGAAGAGCCACTGGTTGTTAGTATCAACAACAGTGGCGATATTTATCTGCAAGATACCAAGATCGAATTTGAAAAGTTTTTGCCCCGGCTACAAGCCATCACCAACAACAACTATGATATACGTATTTTTGTCCGCGGAGATCGAGCCTTAAATTATGGCCGAATCATGCAAG
>JANQSM010000026.1 GCA_028284025.1 Alphaproteobacteria bacterium
AGCTAGGGCAGTTTTATCAAAAGATGCAGGAAAGAGTAACAGATATTTCTTCAACCCTGCTGTTTTTTACATTAGAACTCAACAAGATTTCTGATGATATTCTTGCTGATCAACTAGCATCTGCTGCCCTGCAAAAATATAAACCGTGGATTGACGATATACGCGTATTTAAGGACCATCAGCTGGCAGATGAGATGGAACGTCTGCTCCACGAAAAACGGGTATCAGGTAGATCCGCCTGGATGCGCCTGTTTGATGAAACTTTTGCGCATTTAAAGTTTCCGCATAAAGGCAAAGATCTCTCCAGTACTGAAATTTTGGATAAGCTATCTGATCCAGACCGGAGTATCCGTGAAGCCGCCGCGCATGACTTTTCTGCTGTACTGGAGCAAAACATTCAACTCTTTGGCCTGATCACGAATACACTGGCCAAAGACAAAGCCACCGAAGATAAATGGCGTAATTATAAAAAACCCATTTCATCGCGTAACCTGGTAAACCAGGTAGAAGATGAGGTAGTGGAAGCGTTGGTCAATGCCGTACGTACTTCATACCCAAAACTATCTCATCGGTACTATCAGATGAAAGCTAAATGGATGGGGCTTGAGAAGCTAGAGTACTGGGACCGTAACGCACCTCTGCCAGATGAAGATGACACGCGCATTCCTTATACCCAAGCCACTGCCACAGTGTACGATGCCTATAAAGAATTTTCTGTCGAATTAGCTGATGTGGGCAGAAAGTTTTTTGATAATCCATGGATTGATGTACCGGTCCGCCCGGGAAAATCTCCTGGCGCGTTTGCCCACCCGGTGGTTCCCAGTGCACACCCCTATTTACTGCTGAATTATCAGGGCCGAAAGCGTGATGTGATGACGCTGGCACATGAACTGGGTCACGGTGTTCACCAATTATTGGCCGGAGATGCCCAAGGGCACTTCCTATCCGACACGCCCCTTACTCTTGCCGAAACCGCATCTGTATTCGGCGAAATGCTAACTTTCCAAAAACTTCTTAATGTGGAAACCGATCAAACCAGAAAGAAAGTAATGTTGGCCGGCAAGGTGGAGGATATGCTGAATACCGTGGTGCGTCAGATTGCGTTCCATACGTTTGAAGCAGCGATCCACGATAAACGTAAAGACGGTGAACTAACTACGGAAGAGATCAATGCAATCTGGATGGAAATCCAAACTGAGAGTTTAGGCCCGGCCTTTACCTTTGCGGATGAATACAAACATTTTTGGGCCTATATCCCGCACTTCATTCATTCCCCGTTTTATGTCTATGCTTATGCGTTTGGGGATTGTCTGGTAAATTCTTTGTACGCAGTTTATCAGAAAAGTGCTGATGGCTTCTCAGAAAAATATCTGGATATGTTGCGCGCAGGCGGGAGTAAAAGGCACAAGGAGTTGCTGGCACCGTTTGGGCTTGATGCCTCTGACCCGGCTTTTTGGCAACAAGGTCTTAACATGATTTCCGGCTTTATTGATGAACTTGAAGCTATGGAATAAGCATGGCACAAAACGATACTGAGCAAAATTCTTTTGGCCGTCGGGCCGCACGCTATGCCAATGTCACCCGCAAAGTCAGTGGTGTGGGAGCCAAATTTATTGGACAAAAATATCTTGGCCTTTCCATTGATAATGAACGCCACGCCCAGGATTTAAAAAATGCCCTGGGCGGATTAAAAGGTCCAATCATGAAAGTCGCCCAGATTCTGGCCACCGTTCCTGGAGCGCTGCCGGAAGAATACATGACGGAGCTTCGTCAGTTGCAAAGTGAAGCTCCGGCTATGGGCTGGCTATTTGTTAAACGCCGAATGAAAGCTGAACTTGGGAATGACTGGCAAAGTATGTTTGATGACTTTTCCCATGATGCTGTACACGCAGCATCCCTTGGCCAGGTACATAAAGCTAAAAAAGAGGGGCAGGACCTTGCCTGTAAACTGCAATACCCAGACATGGAATCTGCCGTGGAAGCGGACCTGCGCCAGCTTAAATTTATTCTAAAACTTTACCATCAGTACGACAAAGCCATTGATACATCAGCTGTTTACCAGGAATTGTCCGACCGCCTGCGGGAAGAACTTGATTATGATCGTGAAGCCAAAAATATGGCACTCTATGCCCTCATGTTAAAGCAGGAAAAAGAAGTACATGTGCCTACTGTCTGGCCAGAACTTTCTACTCAACGCTTGATCACAATGGACTGGCTGCAAGGCGAAAAGATACTTACCTTTGTCGATTCCCCACTGGAGCAACGCAACACCATTGCCATGAACATGTTTCGTGCCTGGTATGTCCCATTTTACCATTATGGCATTATTCATGGAGACCCACACCTGGGCAATTATTCCGTAGCAAAAGATAACAACATCAATTTGCTAGACTTTGGCTGCATCCGCATTTTCCCACCAGACTTTGTGGCTGGTGTGCTGGACCTTTATACCGCTTTAAGAACGGATGACCGGGATCGCGCCGTAGCTGCTTATGAATCCTGGGGATTTGAGAATCTTACGAATGAAATCATTGATATTTTGAATGTCTGGGCCAATTTTGTATATGCACCAATTATGGAAGACAAAACGCGCAAGATGGATGAAACCAATTCTGGTGATTATGGCCGGGCCAAAGCAGCAGAGGTGCATCGATTATTACGTGAGACCGGAGGCGTTAAACCCCCACGAGAATTTGTATTGATGGATCGCGCAGCGCTGGGGTTGGGGTCTGTATTCTTGCACCTTCAGGCGGAGATTAACTGGTATCGCCTGTTTCATGAACTAATTGAAAATTTTGATGTCAAAAAACTTTCTCACAACCAGTCAAATGCCTTAAGTACTGTAGAAATCAAAAAATAGCCATTCACATGAAATTCTTATCGCGCTTGAGCCCCTGTTACTAAAGCTGCGGACCTGGCAGCTGGTGTGATTCTCTTTTGCTCTAAATCTTTGTACCTTTTCAGTAAACTTTGCGTTTCAAATTTCTGAGGCTTTTTCCAAAGATCTAATATTTTTGTTCTCCTGGCATCAGGCGCACCATAATCCAGGCTATGCACAGCTGACCTTATGTCATCATACATTTCTTTGGCAGCTGCAACTGAACGATATCTTTTTTCCAGCAGCAGATAGGCCACCGTACGCACCAGAGGTTGGGTCTCTTCCTCTCCCCCAAAGATCATTTGAGCCTCTTGTAAGGCTGTATCATAAGCTTCTTTCGCGGCTGTAGCTGAGGGGTAGACTTTACTCAATACCAGACGTGCCACCGTACGCACCAGGGGTTGGGTTTCTTCTCCTTCTCCAAAACCCTTTTCTGCCTCTTGCAAGGCTTGATCATACGTGGCTTTAGCTACATCTGCTGAGGGATATTTTTTGCTAAATACCAGATGTGCTGCTGTTCGCACCAGAGAACGGGTTTTTGGATCTGCCCCAAAGGTAGATTCAATCCCCTCCAGGATTTGCTGAATCTCAGGTAAAGAAAATTGATGGGCATACTTTTTTAAAATCGTGGCAGGGAGTTTTGCTTCTTTTAATAGATCAAACGCCGCCAGACAAAAATCAATCAAGGCCAAGTAAAGATCAATGCTAAGTTGTGTTCCTTGCTCCCGCGCATAGCGCAGCGCCATCTTACCCAGGAAAACCTTGAACGCTGCGTCATTTAAATGGACAGAATCTGGAAAATGATCGCCAAAATGCTGAACAACAGCTTGTTTGAAGGCCGTATGACGACCCGGCGGCCACCCAGATTTTACTGGTTTGGCTAGCCGGTCAAACAGGGCAGCGGTCACATGATCTGCCATGTTTCTTTTGTGGCGAGAAAGATCCGCAACAAGGGGCCCCAAGTGGGCCCTTGCTTCTTGTAATTCCTCAGGCGATGGGACAGTTTTTTTCTTTTGTTTCTTTTTTGCTAAAGCCATGCCGCAGGGATATCAGAAACTGTATCCTTTTGCAATAAAAATAGGAAAGAAAAAGGAGGAGTAAACACTTCTGCTTAATTACAGATACCTATGGGTAACGTTTTAAGCAATCTATCTTGCAGACAATGATGCCAACAACAATATATTCTCCGGCACTTTTCTGTTTGATTTTACTAATCGGGTTAATAGGTCCGCTATCCAGACCCCTTTTACCGTCTTCTTACAAGTTCAAGCTTTAAACTTTCAGGGAATATACCATTACTCCGCATGAGAGTAGTAGACATTACGTCATATTCATGAGCGAGTTGTCTGCCCTTAAAATAGAATGCCGTTTGCTCAGTTGGTGGACTACCTTTTTCTTGTTCAGATTTAAAATGAGCAGGGCCATTTTCCCTATGTAAAAATCCATGTCTATGCCACAGATACTCATTAGAGCAATATCCATCTGCCCGGATTATTTCCGAAACCGAAGGTGTACTACTCTCAGGAAAGTGGTGGAGTTTTCCACGATCATCTCGACATTCTTGATACTCATATCCAACCGCACCACTTGCCCTAGATTGTGTACTTTTTTTAGTCAAGCAGGGTTTGTATTCATGGCCATTTTGCTCAGAAATTAAGATCGCCCCCATTTGTTGGGTCAGGAAATTAAATATATCTACACCCTTTAACCCTTGACGGATGATATGGCGATGGATGTTGTCAAGCTCGTCACTTGTGGCAGACAGACGAAGTGTTGCGGTACATTCTAATTCCCCGTGCTCTGGATGCTCTTCTTTCCACTCAAAACCGAATACAATACTTTTTTCTGTTAATTCTTCACTGGCTTCTGCTTGACCCATGACTTGCCTCTCTTTAGAGTTATTACAATGAAATTGCGCTCACCATATATATCTAAAAGGGATATGTCAAGAACGATATACTTCTTTATTTTAGGCATCCTGCTGCTTCCCCTGGCAGCGTGTTATGAAGCTCATACGGAAGTAATTCCGGCGGAAGCTGCGATTAAACTGGACCTGATTAAGGATCTGGCCTTTGAAGGCCGCACGGTAGACAACGAAGGTAATGTTTCACAAGATGCGGATAGCTACCGCATTGTTGGACGGCAGCCTCCTAATGATTATCTTTACGAAACAGATGACCCGCTGTTTGAACCCCGTACCTTACGATTTATGGAACTGGATAAGGATCTTTATTTAATGCAGATAAATCCGCAAGGCAGTCCGCGGTATCAAATAATGCTGCTGCGCAAAAACGGGCAAGCTTATGAAGCCATCCGCCCAAACCCGTTTAACAAAGAAGGGATTGATACGTTCCGGTCTCAAGAAGCATTTGCTGATCAGCTAGGA
>JANQSM010000061.1 GCA_028284025.1 Alphaproteobacteria bacterium
TTGATCCATGAAATTGCCGTAGCGATGGAATTTGGTGGCAGTGCAGAAGATATTGCCCGCACGTGTCACGCCCACCCGACCTTGAACGAAGCTGTCAAGGAAGCGGCACTTGCTGTTGACAACCGCCCGATTCATATCTGATTTCTGACTTTGTACTTCCAGCAAATCCGGAATGTCCCCCCTTTGGCGCGGTCTTTCTTTTGTCGTCATCCCCGTGAAAACGGGGATCCAGGAGAATGGTGCAACCGCCCAACTGGATCCCGGATAGCACGCCGCTTTACCCAAATCAAAGATTCGGACGCGCCTTCCTTCCGGGATACCGATAAAAGAAAGTTTCCCAGGCTCCTGATTGCGCGCAGCAAGAGGGAGAGAAATAAAGGCTTATTACATTTCGCGGAAACGACGTTCCCGTGCAAGCATAGCGGCAGTTGTGCCGAGAACCCAATCACGCGCTTCGTGAAACTCAGCTCTCTCACCTTCACTGGCTTGTTCTGACCTGACGACTGCTGCACACGCAAGATCCCACTCTTCAATTAATTCTTCGGTTATGCGTAGACTTTGAACTTGGCCCATAAAACTTACCTTCAAACTTTATTAAAAAACATAACTAAACTCTAAAAAGCATGCGAGTAGGTGTCAATAATAATAAAACCTGTTGTTGCGTGAATAAACTTTTACCTCACCTTAAAACTTGAAACTTTTTGAAACTTTTTGAAACTTTCTGTCTTGCGCTTACAGTACCCGTGTGCTAACAAAACCGTTCAACAAAATGCAAAATAACGAACAACATTGACGGGGAAATTTCGTGCACACAGAAGGACAGGCAAAATACGGCCAAATCGCAAGACGGTACGCGGCTGCGTTGTTTGATCTGGCATTGGAAGAAAAGCAACTGGAAGAAACTGCCAAAGAGCTTGCAGGCTTGCAATCCCTGTTTTCTCAAAATGATGAATTAGCCCAAACCATGACCAGCCCTGTATATTCCCGTCAAGACAAAGTGGCCGCGATGGAAGCTCTCACCAATCAGGCAAAGGCCTCGAAAATCGCCACCAACTTTATCAAACTTTTAACGCAAAATGACCGTATGGCAGCATTCCCCACCGCCGTAGCAGCATTTGAAAGAATGGTGCAAGACCATAACAATGTAGTGACCGCGCATATTAAATCAGCGCGCGTGTTGTCTTCTGACCAGCGCAAATCTTTGAATAAAGAGCTGGAGAAAAAGACAGGCAAAAAAGTAAACATGGAAATTGAAGTGGATCCTGACCTGATTGCAGGATTGACAGTAATGATTGGCTCTGATCTATATGATGCATCTTTGAAAGCAAAGATTAATCGCTTGAGCCAGGAATTGAAAAAACCGAACCTCAACTAGTTTATTTATAAATGCAAGAAAGGGTGACACAGTAATG
>JANQSM010000268.1 GCA_028284025.1 Alphaproteobacteria bacterium
CCCCTCTGTTATGTTTGGCCCTGAAGATCAGTTTTTTAATAAATTTGCTGCCATGTCACTTATTTCTCCGGTTTTACCTTTAATCGGTGGCGGAAAAACAAAATTTCAACCTGTTTATGTGAGTGACGTGGCCAAAGCTGTAATAAATGCCCTTCAGTGCCCTGAAGCCAAGGGCAAAACCTTTGAGCTGGGGGGGCCTGAAATTTACAGCTTTAAAGAAATCATGCAATTGATTATGGCTGAAACCTACCGCAAGCGCCTGTTGGTACCGATCCCTTTCTGGGTAGCCCGGGTGAAATCCTGGTTTTTGTCATTATTGCCAAAACCGCCCCTGACCCCTGACCAGGTCAAGCTTTTGCGGCAGGACAATGTGGTAGATAAAAAGGTAAAAACCTTTAAGGATCTGGGCATTGCGCCAACGGCCGCTGAAATTATTCTGCCTGAATATCTGTACAGATTCCGGCCCGCCGGAAAATGGGCGCGCAAATCGAATCCCTCTTATGAAAATTAATTAACGGACGAACTGAACCGGCGCAGATACCGGCTTAGATACAGATGGTTGATCACTACCTGCCCCTTTTGCCACCGCGGACAATGCGACCAGCGCAAAAATACCCATAATCCCAGCCCCTAAAAGGAGGTTTCGGGTACGGGTTTTGCCTTGCTGTCGCATGGAATGGATAATTTCAGGATTGGAGATTCTGCTTCCCATAAGCCTGCCCTTTTTTTGTTTTGTAATTAAATTATAACAGATCTAATAAACTTTTCTAGCTATAAATGAGGTATAAAAGTCCACCCCCCAAAGCAAGGCGGTACACCACAAAAGGCGTAAAAGTTGACCGTTTAAGCCAGCTCATCAGTACGGCAATCGCCATCAAGGCCGTTATAAATGCCAATCCGGCAGCCATTAAAGCCGTCTCGGTTAAGAAAGGATCTCCCTTGGCCAGAATATCCCGCCCTGCCAGTAACCCGGCCCCTATAATAGTGGGAATGGACAACAGCATAGAAAACCGTGCCGCTTCAGCGCGTTCAAAACCCAGGAATCGGGCTGCTGTCATGGTAATGCCTGCGCGGCTAACCCCTGGAATTAAAGCCAGAACCTGAAACAACCCGATAATAAAGGCTTTTACAATATTCAAGTGTTCCAGCCGGTTGACCGTCATAGAAATTTTATCCGCAATAAAAAGTAAAACGGCAAATCCTAATGTGGTCCAGGCGATGATCGGCAAAGACCGGGTATATTGCTCCACCAGATGTTTGCCAAAAAATCCGGCTGCGGCAACAGGTATCGTAGCGATAATCAGATAAAAAAGCAGGTAAATGTAAGGCTTGTTGTCTTTGCGTAATGGTTTGAACAAAGCTTTTAACATGCCCCATAAATCGCGCCAGAAATATAAACAAACCGCCCCTAATGTGCCGACATGCACGGCGATATCCAGATCCAGGCCTTGATCCGGCCAATCCATAAGATGAGGAACAGCTGCCAAATGACCGGAAGAACTGATCGGCAGGAATTCCGTAATCCCCTGCACAATAGCCAAAACGATAATCTGAATCATAGTCATGTTCTAACTAAGGCACAGGCGCGCAAATCCTTGCAAGCCAGAACGTAAAATTGCTTCAGTTTCTTGGGAAGTCAGTGGTAAAAAGACACTATGCTGACATTATATCATCTCTGGCTGGATCCTTTTTCACGCATGGTACGTGTTATTTTAGCAGAAAAGGGCCTGGATTTTGACATGGTAGTAGAAAAAACCTGGGACAGACGGCCGGAATTTCTGGCACTTAACCCAGCAGGAACTGTACCAGTTTTGGTGGAAGACAAAAAATCTTACTCGCATGCCTTGGTGGTTGCTGAATACCTAAACGAAAAACACCCCAACCCGGATCTTTTGGG
>JANQSM010000081.1 GCA_028284025.1 Alphaproteobacteria bacterium
TTACATCCAGGGTATGTTAAACGAACCTGATGTCCGGTCACAAGAAATATTACGCCTGATTGTTGACGCGTACCTGGAAACCGGTGCGCCTGTGGGTTCTAAAACCCTGGCCACGCGCCAGGGGATGAGCCTGTCTTCAGCCACCATTCGTAATGTTATGGCCTCATTAGAAGATCACGGGCTTTTATTTTCACCACACACCTCTGCCGGGCGGCTGCCGACAGATTTAGGCTTGCGCCTGTTTGTGGATGGGTTGCTGGAAGTTGGATCACTTACAAAAGAAGAACAAGAAAGCCTGAAAGCCAAATGCTCAGTACAGGGAAAAACTTTATCAACCGTTTTGGAAGAAGCAACGACTCATTTATCCGGCCTGTCTCACTGTGCAGGCCTTGTTATGGCGCCCAAGACCGATGCGGCGATTAAGCATATTGAATTTGTTTATTTGGAACCGGGCAAAGCATTGGTTGTGTTGGTAACAACCTCTGGCAATGTTGAAAACCGCGTGATCGAAATTCCGCGTGGGGTGGCTGCTTCCAGGCTGCTTCAGGCCTCTAATTTTATTAATGCCAAGCTGGTTGGATGCACAGTGCTTGAGGCCCTTGCTGACATTGAAGAAGAACTTGGTAAGCATAAGACTGAATTGGATGCATTAACCCGCAAGATGGTGGAAAGCGGCCTGGCGGTATGGTCTTTAGCAAATGATGATGAATCAGGGTCTTTAATCATCAAAGGTCAGGCTAACCTGTTACAAAATGTGGAAGAACTGGAAGACATAAAGCGCATTCAAGCACTCTTCCAGGCGCTAGAACGTAAAGAATCGATCTGCAGCCTGTTACAGGCAACGGAAGGGGCCGAGGGCGTGCAAATTTATATCGGAGCAGAGAGTCAATTATTTGGATTAACGGATTGTTCCATGGTAATTTCACCTTATAAAAATACCAAGAGCCAGATTGTCGGGGCGATCGGGGTGATCGGGCCGACACGGATTAATTATGCGCGTATCATTCCGATGGTGGATTATACGGCGAAAGTCATTAGTAAACTTGTAGGCTGACAAAAGGAGAATTTAGAATGAGCGCCAAAAAGAAAAAGGACAAATCAGATATAGAGCCGGAAAGTGGGGGAGAAGACACTCAGTCCCAAATAGATGGAGCAGAAGAAGCCGCGCCAGAGGTTGAGTCAGATGCAGATCAGTCCCCTCCAGCGGATGACCCGGCCGCGTTAAAAGATCAGTTGCTGCGCGCAATGGCAGAAGCCGAAAATGTTAAAAAACGGGCGGAACGGGACAAGCAGGAAACCTTAAAATATGCTGTTTCCAATTTTGCGCGTGATTTGCTGGATGTCGCGGATAATTTAAGCCGCGCCATGGCGGTGATTCCTGAAGAAGCGAAAGACAGCGACGGGCCGTTAAAAAACTTTATTATGGGCGTGGAAATCACAGAAAAAGAATTACTGCGGGTTTTAGAAAAACACGGCATTCAGCGCATTGACCCGATGGGAGAGCTGTTTGACTATAATTTTCACCAGGCAATGACCGAAGTAGAAGACGCAAACCACCCCCCTGG
>JANQSM010000083.1 GCA_028284025.1 Alphaproteobacteria bacterium
ATTTCCCCGGATTTCAGGCGCGCTAAATATGCATCAAGCGGTGTTTGGGTCATTGTCTGTATGTATGAAGATAAATGCTTTATGTCCAGTTAAAAAATAAAGTGTTGATTTGCATATTCTTTTTGGGCAAATTGAAATTTGTTACACATGGGCAGAAAAAGGCAATTTAAAAAATGTTTATTAGGGTACATGAAAGTACATTTGATGATTTAGTTGAAGGCGTCATGCACCACCCTACCCGGTTTCTTGCTACTTTATGTAAAGATTATGAGGTAGATAATAGCCCCGATTACTGCCCAGAGATGTTGAGGGAAATTGCTGATGCCCTGGCGAAAAAGTTTTCCCATATAGAGGCCCTTTCCTTTTTTGAGCAAATAGAGGGTTTTCGACGGCGCGTAATAAGAGATCTGGAAGACTGGAGTGAGCATGTCACTGAAACTTCCCATGGGAGTTGGGAAGTTAGGCGAGAGCGCGAAAGAGCCAAAAAAGACAGAAAAACCCTGGAAGAAATGGGGGAAACTTATGGGAAGCTGTTTTATTTTATTGATGAATTGATTAATGCGTATGTCCAGGAGCACCCTTATGAGATACGCCTAAACGAGGATTCTGGCCCTAAAATAGCGGAATTTATGGATTGTCTGTCGCACCAGGTTATGCTGCGCCATAAGTATGTGATTGGTGCTCACACCCGCTAAGGGTTTTTACTGTTCTTGCAAAGTTTCTGTGCTATTTATCCTTGCATGATTGTTTTAGGAATTGAGACAAGCTGTGATGAAACGGCAGTTGCTATTGTAACGGTAGATCGCGAGGTTCTTGCCCGTCAGGTATTCAGTCAACTAAAAGATCATCAAAAATTTGGCGGGGTGGTACCGGAAGTAGCTGCCCGCGCACATTTGGCCCGTCTTCCTGCCATGGTGCAGGATACAGTGGCTTCTCTCGATATTGACTTTGCTGATCTGGAAGCGATTGCAGCCACAACCGGACCTGGCCTGATTGGCGGGTTGCTGGTGGGAAGCATGTTGGGGCAGGGCCTGGCGCTGGCACATGGTAAGCCATTCTACAGCATCAATCATCTGGAAGGGCATATTTTAAGTCCGCGGTTAGAGCAAGATATTGACTTTCCGTATCTGGTTTTGCTGGTGTCTGGGGGACATACCCAGTTTGTGAAAGTAAATGGTGTCGAGGATTACCAACTTTTGGGGACTACCATTGATGATGCGGTAGGCGAAGCATTTGACAAAACTGCCAAGCTTTTGGGGCTGGAATATCCAGGGGGGCCAGAAATTGAGAAATTAGCACAGTCAGGAAATTCAACAGCTTTTGATTTTCCCCGTTCCATGAAAGGCCGGGCGGGATGTGATTTTTCGTTCTCTGGTCTGAAAACAGCCGTGCGCTATGCGTTGGAGGAAGAGAGCAATATTAAACAAGGTTTTGTGCAGCAAAACATTGCTGCGAGTTTCCAGGCAGCCGTGGGGGATATTGTGTGTGACCGACTACAGAATGCACTGGAAATGGCTGGTGAAATTCACACTGTGGTTGTGGCTGGTGGTGTGGCAGCTAACCAGTATTTACGGGGTCGCATGGAAGATGTGTGTAAAAATCTGGGGTTAGCCTTCCATGCACCGCCATTAGAGCTTTGCACCGATAATGCAGACATGATAGCGTGGGCGGCAGTTGAACGCTTAAAAGCGGGTATTGCACCTGATACGGATGTTAAAGCTCGTCCGCGCTGGCCGCTAAATGAACTGGGAAAGAAAGCTGCATGAGCGAATTTAAAAAAATTGGCGTTATTGGTGCTGGGGCGTGGGGAACGGCCCTTGCTAATTGTTTAGGCCGGGCAGGTCATGCAGTTACATTGTGGGCACTAGAAGAGGATGTTGCCGATGACATTAATCGTAATCGGGTGAATTCACGCTATTTGAAGGATGTAAAAGACCTTGCTGCAAAAATAGTCGCAGTGAATGACTTTGAAAAAATATTTTCTTGTGATGTGATTTTCAGTGTGTTGCCTGCTCAGTATACCCGTTCAATTCTGCAAGAATTACAAGGCAAGCTTAAAACTCAACCGTTGGTGCTTTGTTCCAAAGGAATTGAAATTGAAACGGGCGGAACCTTGCTTAGTGAAATAGTAACAGAGCTTTTGCCAAACTGTCCGATTGCAGTTTTGTCTGGTCCGACATTTGCGCGTGAGGTGGGTTTGGGCCTGCCCGCGGCGGCCACTTTAGCCTGTGAAGATTTGGCTTTGAGCGAAAAGCTAGCTGACCTTTTTGAGCAGACAAATTTGCGACCTTATCTTTCTGATGATGTGATTGGGGCAGAGGTTGGTGGTGCAATCAAGAATGTTATCGCCATTGCAGCAGGCATTATTATTGGAAAAGAATTGGGTGATAATGCCCTGGCACCGCTTTTAACACGCGGGCTGGTAGAAATCACCCGTTTAGGCGTGGCATTGGGGGCTAAACCTGAAACTTTTATGGGGTTAAGTGGTT
>JANQSM010000113.1 GCA_028284025.1 Alphaproteobacteria bacterium
CGGTTTTGATCATTCCTTCTTTGGTAAACCGGTACCATATTCTGGATATTTCCCCGGAGAGCAGTTTTGTCAGATTCCTGGCAAAAAACGGCGTGCGCCCCTTACTGGTGGACTGGGATGCTCCAGGGGAAGAAGAAAAAGCCTTTGGGCTACAGGATTATCTTGACCGACTGGAAACTATTCTGGGACAAATCCCCACCCCGTGCCATGTCATTGGGTATTGCATGGGAGGTACAATGGCTCTTCCGCTGGTAGAACGAAACCCGGATAGTTTTAAAAGCCTTATATTGTTAGCGGCACCCTGGGATTTTGATGTTCCAGCGTACAAAAATGTATTTCATCATACCTATATGCAAACCCTGATTCGGGCATGTGAAAATACGTGCGATGAATTTCCTTCTCTTTTGTTGCAGTTTTTATTCTATGGCCTGGATCCGTTTGTCGCATTTCACAAGTTTCGGAAATTAGCAGACAAAGATCCTGAAAGTGAAGAGTTTAAAACCTTTGTTCTGGCTGAAGACTGGTTGAATAATGGAGTGCCATTGGCGCCAAATGTAGCGCGGGAAGCTTTTTTGGGATGGTTTGGGGCCAATACACCTTTTACTGGAAAATGGGTGATCCATGGTCAGCCAGTGCAGCCTGCCCATATTTCCTGTCCTACATTTTTGGTGCAGCCAGAAAAAGATAGGATTGTGCCTAAGGAAGCCTCTTTGGTATTACAGCAGATAATTCCTCATACCCACGTATTAACACCTGAAACCGGCCATATCGGTATGTTTACCGGACGCCTGGCATTGGAAGGGGTATGGCACCCAATTCTGCAAAAAATCTGTGGTTGAGTATTGTGAACACTCCTTAAATGCCCTATGTTGATTGCACGTCGCAACCAACAAAGGGAAGAAGATTATGTCAGAAGTTGTCATTGTCGCAGCTGCGCGCACGGCTATCGGGAATTTTAACGGTGGTTTTGCTACTCTTTCAGCCGCAGATCTTGGAAAACATGCTATCCAGGGGGTATTGGAAAAAGCCAAAATTCCGGCCAATGACGTAGATGAAGTGTTGATGGGTCAGGTGTTGACTGCCGCTGTTGGGCAAAATCCTGCACGCCAGGCAGCTTTAAATGCTGGAATTCCGGAAGATAAAACGGCCATGACAATCAATCAGGTTTGTGGGTCAGGATTACGTTCTGTGGCACTGGGCATGCAAGCGATTTTAACCGGGGATGCTAATATTGTAATTGCCGGTGGCCAGGAGTCCATGACCCAGGCGCCGCATGCCATGCGCCTTCGGGAAGGGGTAAAAATGGGCAATGGTGAGTTGACTGACACCATGATCTATGACGGATTATGGGAGTGCTTTAACAACTACCACATGGGGGTGACAGCCGAAAATATTGCTGAAAAGTACCAAATTACCCGTGATGAACAAGATGAGTTTTCTGCCAGCTCTCAGCAAAAAGCGGAAGCTGCTCAAAAAGCGGGCAAGTTTAATGATGAAATCATCCCGGTGACAGTGCAGCTGCGCAAAGAAGAAAAAGTAGTGGAAACGGATGAGTTTCCGCGTCATGGCACAACCAGAGAATCTCTTTCCAAGCTGCGCCCGGCTTTTTCTAAGGAAGGTTCGGTAACGGCTGGGAATGCCTCCGGTATTAACGATGGGGCGGCAGCTCTTGTTTTGATGAGTGCCGGAGAAGCTAAAAAGCGTAAATTAAAGCCATTGGCTACCATTAAATCCTGGGCAACTGCCGGGGTAGATCCCAAAATTATGGGAACTGGACCAATCCCTGCCAGTAAAAAGGCACTGGAAAAAGCAGGCTGGGATGTGAAAGACCTGGATTTGGTAGAAGCCAACGAAGCATTTGCTGCGCAATCCATTTCTGTTAATAGAGAAATGGGTTGGGATCTGGACAAGGTAAATGTCAATGGCGGGGCCATTGCTTTGGGACACCCGATTGGGGCATCCGGGGCGCGGTGTTTAACCACCCTTCTTCATCAGATGCAGCGTCAGGATGCGACAAAAGGGTTAGTGACCCTCTGTATCGGGGGTGGAATGGGAATTGCCATGTGCGTGGAACGCGCATAGCAAAAATTTAAAAAAAAGGAGTTGGTATATGTCAAGAGTCGCTTTGGTGACAGGTGGGACCCGTGGGATTGGGGCAGCCATCGCCGTAATGTTAAAAGAAGCAGGGTATAATGTTGCTGCAACCTATGCCCGGAATCAAGAACGTGCAGAAGCTTTCAAAGAGGAAACGGGCATTCATGTGTTTCAGTGGGATGTCGCTGATTTTGAAGGCTGCCAAAAGGGGGTAGAAGCCGTAGAAGCTGACCTGGGGTCAATTGATATTTTGGTCAATAACGCAGGAATTACCGCTGATGCGACCTTGCACAAAATGACTTCGGATCAATGGCATGCAGTGGTGGATACCAATTTGGCTTCTTGTTTTAATATGACCCGAGCCGTCATCAATGGTATGCGCGACCGGTCTTTTGGGCGTATTATTAATATTGCTTCTATTAATGGTTTAAAAGGGCAGTTTGGGCAGTCTAATTATGCGGCCTCTAAAGCTGGTATGCGCGGGTTTACCAAGTCAGTTGCCTTGGAAAATGCTGCTAAGGGCATTACCGTCAACGCCATTGCACCAGGTTATACAGATACTGAAATGGTGCGGGCTGTGCCGGAAAAAGTACTGGAATCCATTATTGCGCAGATTCCTGCCGGGCGTTTAGGCAAAGCGGATGATATCGCCCGCACGGTCTTGTTTCTTGCTGATGAAGCCGCCGGGTTTATTACCGGAGAGACCATCAACGTCAATGGTGGCCAGTACATGGTGTAAGGGTTTTTAAAACTCATCCCGCAGTTTGCGAACTGCACGAAAGACTTCCCACGGAGAAGATTCCAGCAGGCAGACATGCTGTGCAATTTCAACTGATTCAGGACGTAAAAACGGGTTAATTTTCTTTTCCAACCCTAAATTGAAAGGGTTAGTGGGTTTGTTTTGTTGTCGCAGGGCGATGATTTCCTCCCCGCGTTTTTGTAGCAGAGTGTTTTTTGGGTCCAGTTTGGTGCAAAACTTGATATTCGCCTGGGCGTATTCATGGCCACAATAGACCGATGTCGCATCGGGCAGTGCTTTGATTTTGGAAAGACTGTCCCACATTTGCGCTGCACTGCCTTCAAACAGCCGCCCACACCCTAGGTGAAACAGGGTATCGCCGCTAAACAATACGTTTTCATTTTCACAATAGTACACAACATGGCCCAATGTATGGCCGGGAGTCTCAATCACGTTAAAGATTAAATTGCCGACCTGGACAGTGTCACCTTCCTTCACGGTTTGATCGATATCTCCAATGGCGTG
>JANQSM010000140.1 GCA_028284025.1 Alphaproteobacteria bacterium
CATTAATTACTTCTTCACGCCCCACCAGAATTGGCTCTCCATAACCGGCATTTTTAAAGGCCAGAGCTGCGCGCAGAGTCCGGCGTTGTTCCCCCTCAGCGAACACAACACGTTTTCTGTCCGCTTTAATCTGTTCGAAGAAAATATCCAGATGACTGACTGTTGGGTTAAGGCGCGCCTGCAATTTCTTGCGGTACTCATCTTCGTTCTCGATTGGACGACCAGCAACACCTGAATCAACCGCTGCTTTTGCAACGGCAGGGGGAACTGCATGAATCAACCGCGGATCAAATGGCGCAGGAATAATATATTCTGGCCCGTACTGCAATCGCCGCCCGGCATACGCCGCAGCTACTTCATCCGGTACATCTTCACGGGCCAGTTGCGCCAAAGCCTTGGCAGCAGCAATTTTCATTGCCTCATTAATTTCGGTAGCACGCACATCCAAAGCCCCGCGGAAAATATAAGGAAATCCCAGCACGTTATTAACCTGATTGGGATAGTCCGAACGTCCAGTCGCCATAATTGCATCGTCGCGAATGGCAGAAACGGCTTCTGGGGTAATTTCCGGATCCGGGTTAGCCATCGCAAAAATAATCGGATTCTTATTCATCGCCTTGATCATATCTGGCGTAAAGGCATCTTTAACAGAAAGACCCAGCAGAACATCCGCTCCTGTGGCGGCCTCCAACAAGGATCGGTCTTTTGTTTTAACAGCATGCGCTTCTTTCCATTGGTTCATGCTTTTGGTGCGACCTTTGTAGATTACACCACTGCGATCACACAGCAAAACATTGTTATGGGGAACACCCATTGCCTTGAACAACGCTGTACAAGCAATTCCCGCAGCCCCTGCGCCATTGACAACAACTTTGATGTCTTTCATTTTCTTCCCTGTAATATCCAGGGCATTGATCAATCCCGCAGCAGTAATAATTGCCGTTCCGTGCTGGTCATCATGAAAAACCGGAATATCCATTTCTTCTTTCAAGCGTTCTTCAATCACAAAGCATTCAGGACCAGCAATATCTTCCAGATTGATGCCCCCAAAGCTGGGAGCCAAATACTTCACACTATTGATGAATTCTTCCACATCCGCCGTATCAACTTCCAGATCAATACTGTCGATATCAGCAAAGCGCTTGAATAAAACTGCCTTTCCTTCCATCACTGGCTTGGAAGCCATCGCGCCTAAATTCCCCAGCCCCAGAACAGCTGTTCCGTTACTGATCACAGCAACCAGGTTCCCCTTGGCGGTCAGATCATAGGCTGATTCCGGTTCCCGGTGGATTTTAAGACAAGGGGCGGCCACCCCCGGTGAATAAGCCAAAGATAAGTCCCGCTGGGTGGTCAGCGGTTTGGTGGCATTAATTTCAATCTTGCCGGGACGGCCCATTGCGTGAAACTCAATAGCTTCCTCATCGGTAACCTTAACGACATTTGGTTGCGGTTCTTTTTTTACCGCTTTTTTCTTGGCAGCTGACATATACCCGGTTTCCTTATTTTATTTCTGTGCTCACAGGGATGATGATTTTATCCTTTGATTAGTAGCGAATTTCGCCTATTTTGCCAACAGGCAATTGCAGTAGGAAAACAAAATAATGTCAGGCATGGTCAAAAATAAGTCACAAACCGCTCATACATCCTCTATTCCCGTCACGCCGATGATGGCCCAATACCTTGAAATAAAAGCTCAATATCAGGATTATCTTTTATTTTTTCGCATGGGAGACTTTTATGAGCTGTTTTTTGAGGATGCCATCAAAGCAGCAGACATTTTAGACATTGTCCTTACCAAGCGGGGCAAACATGGTGGTGAAGAAATCCCCATGTGTGGCGTACCCTGGCATCAATGCGAAGCGTATATGGAGAAATTAATTCGCAGCGGGTTCAGCGTCGCCGTCTGCGACCAGGTTGAAACGCCAGAAGCAGCCAAGAAACGGGGCGGCAACAAGGCGGTAGTAAGACGGGAGGTG
>JANQSM010000146.1 GCA_028284025.1 Alphaproteobacteria bacterium
TCGGAAAGACGGGACAATTGAAAAAATTATTCCACGTCAACAGCTCAACAGCCATAAATTAATTGAAGAGCTTATGATTCTGGCAAACGTATGTGCTGCAGAAACCTTGATGCAAAAGAACATGGTTTGTGTTTTTCGCGTACATGATCTGCCCAGCAAGGAAAAGATGGAAGACCTGCATAACTTTTTAAAAGATATGGACTATTCCTTCCCCAAAGGGCAGGTACCCAAACCACGAAACTTTATGCAAATTCTGCAAAAGGCCAAAGGAACCAAGGAAGAAATTCTGATCAATACGTTTATTCTAAGATCCCAGTCTCAAGCGAAGTACGATATTGATAATGTTGGCCATTTCGGTCTGGCACTTTCTCACTACGCACATTTTACTTCCCCTATTCGTCGCTATGCGGATTTACTGGTTCACCGGGCTTTGATTCAATCTTTGAAATTAGGAGACGACGGCTTTAAGGAAAGTAATATTGATAAAATTTCTGCAAAAGTTTCCCAGATGGCAGAGCACATATCAGATACCGAACGCCGTGCAATTGCTGCAGAGAGAGATGCCAGCGAACGCTATATTGCCCGTTTTCTAAGCGATCGTATTGGTGATACATTTCTGGGCAAAATTAACGGCGTTACAAAATATGGACTGTTCATCACCCTGGATGAAACCGGTGCAGATGGCTTTATTCCGGTGCGTACATTAAGCCAGGATTACTTTTATTTCGATAAGCGCACGCATTGTCTTATAGGACGTAAAACAGGTATTCGTTATCAACTGGGGGATCCCGTCACTGTTTCTTTAGAAGAAGCCGACCCTTTGCAGGGGAGCATTATTTTCAAGCTAGCTCATCAGCCAAAAGCACCGCGCACCCAGAAAGGTAAACGCCCTTCTGGTAAGCGTTCACAACATAGCAAAGATCACGATCGAAAGCGTCAAAAGACGCAAAAAAGCAGAGACCGCAAACACAAACCACGACCCCGTAAAAGAAAATGATTTTCAGTAATTGGCCTGCCCGCGTTTTAGAACTTAATCTATATGCACATTAATCCAGTCTGATAACCTTATTCTGGCGGATGGCTTCTTCCACAGCCAGAGTCAATCGTGTGGTGGCAATCAAGTCTTCAAAATGTATGGGCATCTCTGCCCCAGTTTTAACTGCCTCACAAAACGCATCCAGCATTTGGGGCTGACCTTTTCCGCCAGAAAATGTTTTGGCACTCTCGGATTGCGAAGTACACACAAGCTTTTTAAAGTTTTCCATCACACACGTTTTCCCGCCACCCATCACTTCCAGCATTTCTTTGGGCGTTTTATTGCTTCCCTGGGTCAAGTAAATAAGTGTTCCGACTGATCCATCAGCATACGTAACCGTTGCCACAATATTGTTGAGATCATCCGCTGTAGCAGAATCGGGACGTTGTACACTGGCAGCAACCTGAACGGGAGAGGAATCCGTCAAATAAGAAAACACATCCAGAAAATGTCCAGCTTCACCAATGAAACGGGATCCTTGTGAAGGATCATTCAGCCAGGAATCTTTTGGAAGTTGCCCGGCATGCACCCGGTAAGTCATCAC
>JANQSM010000171.1 GCA_028284025.1 Alphaproteobacteria bacterium
TGAATGCTTCTTGCTTTCTGAGCTGGAGGGTTACAAAACCGGTGGGACCATTCATTTTATTATTAATAACCAGATCGGATTTACGACCAATCCGTCGGAAAGCCGTTCTTCTCCATATTGTACGGATGTTGCCAAGACTGTGCAGTGTCCAATTTTCCATGTGAATGGTGATGACGTTGAGGCAGTTGTCCATTGCGCGCGCATTGCTTCTGAATATCGTGCCAAATTTCAAAAAGACGTCGTAGTAGACATGTACTGTTACCGACGCTTTGGCCATAATGAAGGGGATGAGCCAGCCTTTACCCAGCCATTGATGTACAAACAAATTAAGCAACAAACATCTGTGCGTAAAAAATATGCTGAAAGCCTGGAAAGCACCGGGTTACTTTCAAGTGACGAATCCAAGGAAATGGAGCAAAAATTCAAAACCACTTTAGAGGGTGATTTTGACAAAGCCAAAACCTATAAAAACGGCAAAGCCAACGGTAAAGCTGACTGGTTGGAAGGTGCCTGGGAAGGGTTGCAATCGTCCAAGGGCCAGAAAGAAAAAATCAATACCGGTGCCAAGGCAGCTATTTTAAAGCAGGTAGGAGAAACGCTGACCTCATACCCGGATGATTTTAACATCAATCCCAAAATTGCCCGCCAACTGGAAGCAAAACAGGAAATGTTCAAAACCGGCCAGGGATTTGATTGGGCCACAGCCGAAGCATTGGCGTTTGGCACTCTGTTACTGGAAGGCAAAACCGTTCGCCTAAGTGGGCAAGATTGCCGTCGGGGAACATTCTCCCAGCGCCATGCCGTTTTATTTGATCAAAAAACCGCTGCACCTTATTTCATTCTTGATCATCTTGATAACAAAAAAGCCCGGTTTGAGCCTATTAACAGCCCTCTATCGGAAGAAGCTGTCTTAGGATATGAATATGGCTATACCCAGGCTGATCCAAATGCCCTTGTCTTGTGGGAAGGCCAGTTCGGAGACTTCGTCAATGGAGCACAAGTAATTATTGACCAGTTTATTACATCTTCAGAAGCCAAGTGGTTGCGGATGTCTGGTTTGGTTATGCTATTACCACACGGCTTTGAAGGTCAAGGGCCAGAGCATTCCTCTGCCCGGTTGGAGCGTTTCCTGCAAGCTTGTGCTGAAGACAACATTCAGGTCGCCAACTGTACGACACCGGCTAATTATTTCCATATTCTACGCCGCCAACTGCACCGCCCATACCGCAAACCGCTTATTTTGATGACACCAAAATCTTTGCTGCGCCACAAACTGTGTGTGTCTGAACTGAAAGACATGACAGAGAAAACCACTTTCCACCGCGTACTGCCGGAAGTTGACAAACTGACCGACAATAAAGTCAAGCGTGTGGTTTTGTGTACCGGAAAAGTATACTATGACTTGTTACAGGAACGCCGCGATCGCAAAAATAAAGAGGTTGCCATTATCCGGCTGGAGCAGCTTTACCCATTCCCGGAAGAATCCCTAACTAAGGAATTGAAACGATATTCCAACGCCAAGGACGTGATCTGGTGCCAGGAAGAGCCTGAAAACATGGGATCCTGGACCTTTGTCGACAGACGTATTGAACACGCCCTGGAAAAAGCCAAACATAAGGTCAAACGCCCTGTTTATGTGGGTCGCATGGCGGCTGCCTCGCCTGCCACAGGGATGTTAAGCCGTCACACTGAACAGCAGAAAAAACTGGTAGATGAAGCTCTGTCAATTTAATATAGTACCACCTATAAGTGGAGTTCTCACCCTTCGACAAGCTCAGGGTGAGGTTTTAGTTACACCCTCATGCTGAGCCTGTCGAAGCATGAGGTGAATTAGTGAGGAGAAAAAAATGAGCGTAGAAATTCGCGTCCCCGCACTGGGGGAATCCGTTTCTGAAGCCACCGTTGCCCAGTGGTTGAAAAAACAAGGTGACGCTGTAGAGCAAGATGAAAC
>JANQSM010000174.1 GCA_028284025.1 Alphaproteobacteria bacterium
GGCCTTTGGCAAGTTCCGAGATATCTTCCAGTGGGAAAATTAACATGCGGCGGTTTTCACCAACTACCGCAACCGTATCATCTGAACTGGATAAGCGAATGGCACGGGTAGCTTTTGCATCCTTGGCCAAAGTCATGACCACTTTTCCATTACGTGTTTGCGCAAGAATAGAATCTTCATTTACAACAAATCCATGACCACTGGATGACGCCAGCAATAACTTTCCATTGGGCTGATAAATCAATAAATCCGCTACATCCTGCCCAGACTCTAAATCAATAATCAAATTTAATGGTTCACCGAATCCACGAGCTGATGGCAGTTTGTCACAAGTAATTGTATAAAACCGACCATTTGTTCCAAATACCAATAACTTATCTGTCGTGTAAGCCTGCAATATAGCACGACCTTCGTCGCCTTCTTTATATTTTAAAGAATCCGCTTCGATATTATGTCCCTTAGCGGCACGAATCCACCCTGCCCGTGAACAGACAATGCTAATGGGTTCTTTTTCAATAAATGTTTCTTCTGGAATTTCTTCAACATCCGGAGCTTTTTCAATTTGAGTTCTGCGCTGGCCACCCTCTATTTTGGGCCCAAATTTTTCTTTAATACTACGTACCTGATTGGCAATCTCCTGCCATTGCAATTCATCAGATTTCAGCAAAGATTGAAGCTCTTTTTGCTCTTGCTGCAAGGTATTATATTCCGTTTGCAGCTTCATCTCTTCAAGCTTGCGCAAGCTGCGTAAGCGCATGTTTAAAATTGCTTCCACCTGTATATCCGTCAGGTTAAAAGCTTTAATCATGACAGGTTTGGGTTCATCTTCTTCACGCAGAATCCGAATAACTTCATCCAGATTCAAAAATACAATCAAGTAACCGGCAACAACCTCCAAACGATGAGCAATTTCTTTCAAACGATTTTGTGTTTTTCTAATCAAAACGTCCCGGCGATGATCCAGGAATGCTTGCAAAATCTGGCGTAGGTTCATAACCTGCGGAACATTATCCTTGTCCAACACATTCAGGTTAAAGCTGATGCGGTTTTCAAATTCTGTCTGCTTGTAAAGCGTTTCCATCAATACAGCCGGATCCACGTTTTTACTGCGTGGCTCAATAACGATGCGTACTTCTTCTGCTGACTCATCACGAATATCATTAACCAGATGTAGCTTCTTATTATTCAAAAGCTCCGCTGTTTTTTCAATCAGCCGGCCTTTTTGAACCTGATATGGAATTTCACGAACCACAATCTGGTATTGACCATGAGAAAGATCTTCAAGCTCCCATGCAGCGCGATGTACAACACTCCCTCGCCCTGTGCTGTAAGCCTCCAAAACACCTGCCGGATCCTCCAACATTACCCCGCCAGTGGGAAAGTCCGGGCCGGGGATTTTTTCCAGTAATGTTTCAATCCGGGCATTAGGCGCTTTAATTAAGTGCAGCAAACCATCGCAGATTTCACCCACATTGTGGGGAGGAATACTGGTCGCCATCCCCACCGCAATTCCCGTAGCTCCATTCGCCAGAAGATTGGGAAAATTAGCTGGTAAAACACGCGGCTCTTCCTCTTGCCCGTCATAATTGGGAATAAAATCAACTGTGTCTTTATCAATGTCTTCCAGCAAAGCCTTGGCTACAGCTGTTAAACGTGCTTCGGTGTACCGCATGGCAGCCGCTGAATCCCCATCAATATTTCCAAAGTTTCCTTGACCATCCACCAGCATATAACGGGAAGCAAAATGTTGTGCCAAACGCACCAAAGCTTCATAAACAGGGACATCACTGTGGGGGTGATACTTACCGATAACATCCCCTACAACACGTGCCGCTTTTTTATAACCCGTCTCAGGATCCAGTCGCAGCTGATCCATTGCATAAAGGATCCGCCGTTGAACGGGTTTTAATCCATCACGCACATCCGGCAGGGATCGTGCCATAATGGTTGATAAGGCATAAGACAAATATCGCTCAGACAGGGCCTTGCCTAGGGATGCTTTTTGAATGGGTTTTTCAGGTAATTCAGCCATTTATTTTTGAAATTTGGTTATAAAGCGCCCTGGCTACGGGGAGAAACAGATTCTACAAAACGCCGCCGCGCACCAGGAACCTGCCTGTTATGCGCCAAAAACAAGTGACGTTCAAGAAAATATCCTGTCAGTGTCAAACCCTCTGTGAGTTGATTTTGATTAGCTGGTTCAGGAGAAACCAAAAACTCAGGCAATTTCAATAACTTATCTATGTAAGGCTGGGCCGCCTCAAAACTCACAGCTCGTCCCGTTTTAGGTGAAACATGGGTCAATCCATTCACTACACCGCTGACTGCGCACTTGCTAAAATCAAACCCAAAGCCCAAATCCGTTAGAAAAGAGATTTCCCAGCGGACATAATGCTGAATCCAATCTTCCCCGGCAAGATTCTCAAACAAAGTTAGTAAATTTTCAAAACTTTGAGCGTGAGGTTCACCTTCAGGAAACCCATATTTAATTAAAGCAGAAACTGAAGATATGCACGATAGCCTTTTGTAATCATTAAAAAATAAAGCAGTTGTATGATGTTCTAGTTCACAAGTAAATCGCCCAAGGTGTTCTGGCAAACGCGCCTGCCACGTAGCCGTTACCACATTGCCTAACTCATAAATACTTCCCTGTTTCTGCGATCGTGGACGGCGCACCAAGCCAGCAGATAGACCGTGCCCTCGTGTAAAAATGTGTAAAATAAGAGAAGATTCCCCATGGGAGCGTACCCCTACAATCACACCGATATCAGACCATTGCATAAAGCTGATTATAAAGAATTAGCGCCCATTGAAAAAGTAAATTCTATCTAACAGTCTGTGTCCGCCCAGCTTGACCCACAGCTGTTCCTGAAACTCCAGTATTCTTTGTTGTGGAAGGGTTCTGACCAGAGTGTTGTTGAGCCCCGTCTTTAAAAACACCGCCCTCTCCTCTTTGTATGGACGCCGAATTCATAATTTGCATGTAAATATTTTGATTTTGATTTACTTCAAGACTCAATGTTCTCAAGATATCTCTGGGTAAAATGTCAATAGCATTAGGTTTTACCTGATACTCTGGATCAACTATTGCCCCTTCTTCCAAAAACAATTTGATAATGTCTTCATCCCTTGTGAAAATAGCAACTGCAAGTGGGAACAAGTGAATTTTTCTCGAATCATCAAATGGGGCACGCTCTTTGTGTTCTTGCGCTGTTCCACAAAGCTCCTTCCCTGTTTTCTTTTTTACTATTTCATCAAGCACAAGAAGGAGTTTTTGAAGCGATCCAGGCAAAGAAGAAACTGAGGTAAATGCAATTTCAATTGGATCACCGACAGTGATTCCTTGCCCCTTAAAATAATCAATTATTGAAAGTATTAAATCGATTTTTTTATTAATAATAGCTTCAAGAAGCTCGATTTTATCTGGAGCCTTAACCCGTACCATATTCTCAATCCTCCTTGAAATTGAATACTTAAAAAAACAAGTAAAGTCAAAGAGAAATAATCATTTAGGAAACGACAAGCCCATCGCCCTGTAATAAGAGGGTTTTTCTTTCCAGTCTTTGGTAACTTTTACTTCCAAAAACAAATGGACGGGAGATGCCATCATTTCGGCAATATCTCGCTGTGCCCGCTCACGTATTTTCTTAATTTGATGGCCCTTTCCACCGATCACAATCTTTTTCTGTGATTCCTTGGCAACGTGAATAATCTGGCCAATTCTGATTTCTCCATTGTCAAAACTTTCCCATTCTTCCGTTTCCACGGTAATGTCGTAGGGAAGTTCCTCATGCAGCATCAAGAAAACTTTTTCACGCGTGATTTCCGCTGCCAGTAAGCGCATTGGAATATCGGTGATATCTTCCTCTCCATAATGCCATGCTTCTTCAGGCATCAATCCAACAAGATGATGAATAAGATGATCTACGGAATCTCCACTTTTTGCCTGAATCATAAAGATATCGCTGAAAACACTCATATTAAAAAGTTTTTCCGCCAAAGGTAAAAGTAGATCTTTTTTGATCGTATCCGTCTTGTTTAAAGCCAAAATAGCCTTGATATCGCGTTGTTGTAGAATCTCAATGACGAGCAAATCATCCGGGGAAACGCCTTTCTTGGCATCCATAACATAAACAATCTCATCCGCCTCTTCTAATCCTGCCAAAGCAGAGTCTACCATGGCTTCCTCAAGCTTTTGCTTCGCATTAAAAATACCCGGCGTATCAATAAAAACGATTTGAGTATCTCCAAAAATACCGATGCCTCGAATGCGGTTACGGGTTGTTTGTACTTTGTGAGAAACAATAGAAAGTTTTTGCCCGATAAATTTGTTCAATAAAGTGGATTTTCCTGCGTTAGGGGCACCAATAATAGCGACAAACCCACACTTTTTAGCCTCTTTATGTTTCGTATTCATTTCTAGAAATTACTTTCATTGATAAAGCTTAAAACTCTTTTTGCCACATCCCGTTCAGCCTCTTTCTTGGAAGTCCCAAGACCTGTCAACACCGGAATACCCGACAAATCAACGGTTACTTTAAAAAGCGGGCTGTGATCTGGCCCTTGCTGCTCCATTACCCGGTAACGTGGCAAATCCATACCTTTTTTTTGTGCCCATTCCTGTAACGCTGTTTTGGGATCTTTGGGTGGCTTACTTTTACCATCAAGGTATGATTTCCAGTTTTTCTCTATAAACCTATGCACAGTGGACAGTCCACTATCCATAAAAAGGGCCGCCATAATTGCCTCCATCACATCTGCCAGAATGGAAGGATTGGTAACCTCTTCTTTTGATTCATGAGTGATTTTCTCAAATCGGATATGTTCAGCAATCCCAAGCTTTCGCGCGACTTCTGCCAAAGTTTCTTTGCTCACCAGAGCTGCAAAGCGTCGGGAAATCTGGCCTTCCTGTTCATTAGGGTATTTATCAAACAGAATTTGTGCCATGACAAGTCCCAGTACACGGTCCCCTAAAAATTCCAAACGCTCATAGTGCGGTTCATTATTGTATTTAGGGTCATCCTGAATGCTTTTATGAGTAATAGCTTCCAGTAAAAGCCTGGGTTTTTTAAACTTGTGGCCGATCTTATCTTCGATGAATTCTATATAGGGCAGGTTGCTCACTTAGTACTCTGCTGTGTTGTTAATCCCCTTAAAAAAGCGATTCCAACGGGCAGACCATGGCCATTTCCAGAACTTCCAGAACGAATCATCCAAAGAAAAGAATACAAAGGATGCCCGCCCTACATAGTTCTCAAAGGGGACATAGCCCACACGGGCCAAAACCCGGCTATCAATAGAGTTATCTCTATTATCGCCCATCATAAAGTAATGTCCCTCTGGTACTGTATATTCAATTGTATTGTCCAACGGGCCATTATCGCGCTCTTCTATAATATGATATTGATGACCGTTTGGCAAAGTTTCAATGTATTGTGGTACCCGTTGGCTGTTGCCATAAGTATTTTTATAGACATAATCTTCAATTCTTTTCCGTGGCACCTGCTTGCCATTGATGAACAGGAATCCGGCTTTCATTTCAATTGTGTCCCCCGGCAAGCCAATAACCCGCTTGATATAATCTGTCCGGTTATCTCTGGGAAGTTTGAAAACGGCTATATCTCCTCGCTCTGGTGCGTCGGAGAAAACCCGGCCTTCAATCAACGGCATGGAAAATGGTAAAGAATGGCGTGAATATCCGTACGAAAACTTTGATACAAAAAGATAATCGTTAATCAACAAGTTGGGTAACATTGACCCGGACGGAATGCTAAATGGCTCATACGCGACAGATCGTACAAATAAAGCCAACAACAACGCAAAAAAGATGGTACGGGCAAATTCCCAAAACCCGCCTTTTTCTTTCTGTTTTGATTTAAAAATTAATTTGTCTGACACTTGCTCTCTTTCGGTCTCGCCTCAATAATAACTTGTGCCTGTGCTATTGAGGACTCATCCGTCATGGACACATGAATCACAGCATCCATACCTGCCGGTGTCAACTTTTTCAATGCCTTATCCGCTTTTCCCGTGAGTATAAGTGTAGGTTTACCACTTTCCTGGTTTACTACTCCAATCTCCTTGAAAGCCATCGTTTTGCCAAGCCCCGTTCCAACCGCCTTGGCAAAAGCTTCTTTAGCAGCAAATCTTTTGGCATAACTGGCCATACGATGGACATGATTTTCTGCTCTGTCTTGCTCAACCAAAGTAAAAACCCGATTTTTAAATCTTTCTCCAAAACGCTGGAAAGATGCCTCAATGCGGTCAATATCAACTATATCAATACCGGTACCCAGAATCATGCGGCTTTTACCTGTCTAGCGGCCATCATCAAAGATTGCATCTG
>JANQSM010000178.1 GCA_028284025.1 Alphaproteobacteria bacterium
GATCTATTTGAAACATATGCGGTAACAGTAGTAGCCAGCATGTTGTTAGGATCTATTTTCTTTATTGCTCCTGCTGTTGTTGAGCAAATGATGATGTATCCACTGATGATTGGAGCAGTTTGTATTCTTGGCTCTGTTGCTGGAACTTTCTTTGTTAAACTTGGAGCCAGTAAGAATATCATGGGGGCCTTATACAAAGGGTTTATTGCCTCTGTTGTGGTTTCAGCCGTTCTGATTGCTATTGCAACACACATGTTGCTGGGCTTTGATACGGATTATCAAATGGTTGGACGTATGGTTCAGGGACAGCATTTATTTTTCTGTTCTTTGACAGGCCTGATTGTAACGGGTTTATTGTTCTGGATTACGGAATATTACACGTCTACCGGTTACCGGCCCGTTAAAAGTATTGCTAAATCCTCTGAGACTGGCCACGGAACCAATGTAATTCAGGGTTTAGCTGTTTCTTTGGAATCAACTGCTCTACCAGTTATTGTAATCTGTGCTGGAATTGTGGTGGCTTATATGAATGCCGGCTTGTTCGGTATTTCTATCGCGGCGACGACAATGTTAGGTTTGTGCGGTATGGTTGTTGCACTGGATGCATACGGACCTGTGACAGACAATGCTGGTGGAATTGCCGAAATGTCTGATCTGCCTGCTGATGTGCGTGAAACAACTGATGCATTAGATGCTGTCGGAAACACGACAAAGGCTGTGACCAAGGGATATGCTATTGGATCCGCTGGTTTGGCGGCTTTAGTGCTTTTTGCGGCCTACGTGGAAGATATCCGTTACTATTTCGGTGATTTAGCCATTTCGTTTGAGCTTTCCAACCCGTATGTTGTGGTCGGATTATTCATCGGAGGGATGCTTCCTTATCTATTTGGAGCCATGGGTATGATGGCTGTTGGCCGTGCCGGTGCAAGTGTTGTGATGGAAGTGCGACGTCAGTTCAAGGAAATTCCTGGCATTATGACTGGAAAAGCCAAGCCTGATTATGGTCGTTCCGTAGATATGTTGATGAAATCATCAATTAAGGAAATGATTGCGCCATCTCTATTGCCGGTACTAGCACCATTGGTTGTTTATTTTGTGATGGCCAGTATTGGTGGTCAGTCAGCTGCCTTTATTACTGTGGGGGCGATGCTGCTTGGTACAATCATTACGGGTATTTTTGTAGCGATTTCTATGACTTCTGGTGGAGGAGCATGGGACAACGCGAAGAAATACATTGAAGATGGAAATCATGGTGGTAAAGGGTCTGAAGCCCATAAAGCTGCTGTGACGGGGGATACAGTCGGTGATCCGTACAAAGATACGGCTGGCCCGGCGATTAACCCAATGATCAAGATCATTAATATTGTTGCATTATTGCTTTTGGCGATTCTAGCACATTAAAAAAATTCAAAGCCCTGTTTCCCGTAACTGGGTAGCAGGGCTTTCTATTTTTCTTATTTATTGATATATTTCATCTACTTATTCACAATTTTACAAGTTTTGTGGTGTTTTTGTATGCGTTAGTGTGTTGCAAGAAAAACACTGGACAAACCCATTCATTTACACTAAAAGATTGAGTACGAAAATTACAAAAATCTGAGGCGACGGTTTTTTACAAGTTATTTTCTGCCTACTTGTTAGCCTGATCCCTTTATGGGGTCAGGTTTTTTTTGTCTTAGAGAGTATTAAGAAGGGCAAAAATATAAGAATTTATTGGTTCTCTTGTATACGAAGAATTCGGCCAAGGTTTTATCTTTGCTTTTGAAAACGTCCGATGTTACCGACAAGTTGCTGGATAATAGTCAGTTCATCCCCCGCAGTAGGGGTGATTTTCTCAACGTAGCGAATATCCTCCATATCTTCGGCTGTTAGAATCGCATAGTCCCGGACAATATTATCATCATCAAATTCTACCAGTAAAACACGTTGTTCAATGACTTTATCGCGGAAAAAGGCGTATCGTTCGGTTTTCTTACCAATGTACAGCCAGACGTTTTCGTCAAACAAGGTACGGGAAGAGGGGGTACCAAATATAGACAGGATCTGATCCCCTGTTGTACTCCCTTTTTCTATTTTCTCAATATCTTGGGTTTCAATTAAGTGCCCACGTGTGGCAGAAATCGGCGCACAAGCGTGAATGAAACAGAGCACAGTAAGAGCAAGAAGGATTTTTTTCATACGATTTTGTAGCATCACAATAAAAAATATAAAAGTCTATATTGATTTTATTCTCAATCCTCTATAAATGAAAGAAGCTAAATTAATAAATGAGCAGAAATGATCCCAAAAACCATAAAACGCGCCTTTCTAGGCTGGCCAAATTTTGAACGCCAGGCAGAAGAGGTCTATAAAAAAGCAGTCCAGCAATCTCGATTACCGGTGTTTTACCAGCAGTGGGGTGTGGAAGATTCGATTGACGGGCGCTTTGATATGCTTTGTATGCATATTGTTTTAATCATGATGGCTTTGAAATCTGAAGTATCAGGCAAATATTTTAATCAGGATTTATTTGACGTGATGTTTTGGGATATTGAAAATGATATCCGTCTACAAGGTGTGGGGGATTTAAGCGTAGCCCCCAGAATGAAAAAGATGTTCGCGGCATTTAATGGGCGGCGACTTGCCTATGAAAAGGCATTTGCAGATAATTCTGTGGAGCAAGCTCTTGCGAATAACGTGTACCGAGGACGGCAAACAAATTCACGGGACTTGGCTGATTTGGCCACTTACATGGTTCGTCAAAAAACATTTATTGAATCTCAAGACAAAAATGCTATCATGAGATCAGAAATATCCTTCCTCCACCCATAGCTTGAGGAGGTGAAATATGGGGCTACAGCGCAACTCTTTTCAGCTTGAGAAATCAGGCCCGGGTGAATTTTCCCGAATTCTTGATTTAAAACACTTACCAACCCATAAACGTTTTAAAGTAAAATCTACGGCAAGTGAGCTTGAATGTGCTGCCTTATCAAGGCGATTTAATATATTAAATATCAGTGACTTAAAGGTTGATCTTAATATATCTTATGAGGATCAGGAATCACAAGTTCATGTATCCGGTATTTTGCAGGCAGATATTGAACAACAGTGTGTTATTTCGCTGGAGCCGGTAAAAGGGCATGTTGAATCGGCTTTTTCCTTCCGTTGTTTGCCTAAATCCATCCTGGATAAAATGGATGAAGAGGCATATGAAGATGAAATTATTGAGCCAATTGTTGACGGGAAGGTTGATTTAGGAGAAGTAATTTCTCAGCTGCTTGCTCTGGAGCTTGATCCTTATCCTAAAGCCCGGAATGCAGCGCTTAAAGGGGAGAATATCGACTTTGGTTTAAATGAAATTCAAAAAAATCGACAAAAACCGTTTGAAAATCTATCTCACCTCTTGAAAAGTTCGCCGAAATAGACTAAACATTCACCTTCGCGAATTGACTAAAATGTTTAATTTACTGGAAAGACTGAGAAAATGGCAGTTCCTAAGAGAAAAACTACTCCTTCTAAGCGCAATATGCGCCGGGCGCATGACAGCCTGAAGAAGGCAAAATATGTTGTTGATAAAGAATCTGGTGAACTTCGCCGTCCACACCAAATTGACCTGAGCACAGGCAGCTATCGTGGACGTCAGATTTTGCCACCTCAAGACGTATAAACCTTTCATTTTTCAACAAACGGGGAAATTTTGGCCCAAGAGACGACACTTGCTCTGGATGCTATGGGTGGCGATAAAGCGCCAGACATGGTGCTTAAAGGGGCCAGCCTTGCCCGTGAGCGATTTCCCAAAGTAAAGTTCAAGATTTATGGCCCGAAGGCCATTTTGACCGATAAGCTCGCCAAATTTAAGAAACTGGCTACTGTCGCTGAAATTATTGATGCGCCGGACCACATTACCAATGAAGAAACAGTTTCTAATGCCTTGCGTCAGGGTAAAAATTCCAGCATGTGGAAAGCTATTGAAGCTGTCAAAAGCGGTGAGGCAAATTGCGTTGTTTCTGCGGGCAATACCGGTGTATTGATGGCGATGTCCAAGCTACAGCTTCGTTCTTTAGAAGGCATCCATCGCCCGGCGATTGCCTCGTTTCTTCCTACTTTGAAAGGGGAAACTGTAATGATGGATTTGGGAGCCAACATTGAGTGCAACGCAGATAATATTATCCAGTTTGCTTTGATGGGAGAAGTCTTCGCACGCTCTGTCTTGGGCTTGCCACATCCAACCGTAGGAATCTTGAATGTAGGGTCTGAAGATCATAAAGGCATGGAATATTTAAAAGAGGCTGCCGCAGAATTGGCAAAGATTGAGGATGTAGCTTTTCAAGGCTTTGTTGAAGGTGATGACATTACCGCCGGAACAGTTGATGTGATTGTAACTGACGGGTTTACCGGCAATGTAGCCTTAAAAACGGCAGAAGGCGTAGGTAAGCTTTATTCCCAGTTTTTGCGTGAAACGATTAAACATTCCCTGCTGGCTAGAATTGGGTACTTATTTTCCCGTTCAGCTTACAAACGCTTGCGCCAACGCCTTGATCCGCGCCGTTATAATGGAGCAGTCTTTTTGGGGTTAAATGGTGTGTCCGTTAAAAGTCATGGAGGGACTGATGCTTTAGGCTTTGCTACGGCTATTGGCGTGGCTGTTGATATGGCAACTCATAATTTTTATGAAGATCTTGAGATTAAGCTGAAGAAGTATGGCGAGGTCGAAAAATCTAATAAAAAAGAGAAAGTTGCGGTATAGCCATGTTACGTTCACGTTTGCAAGGGGTTGGGTCCTACCTGCCGGAGAAAATTTTAACAAATAAAGATTTGGCCAAGGCAGTAGATACCACAGATGAGTGGATTCTACAGCGCACAGGCATTAAGCAACGCCATATTGCTGCTGACGGGGAATATACTTCTGATCTTGCGACAAAGGCCGCACAGAACGCTTTGGAGGACTGTGGCACTGCCTTGACTGATATTGACACTATTATTGTCGCCACCACTTCACCGGATTTAACCTTTCCATCGACTGCAACTATTGTTCAAGAAAAACTTGGTATCAAGCAAGGGTTTGCATTTGATATTCAAGCTGCTTGCTCTGGGTTTGTTTATGCATTGTCAATGGCAGATAGCATGATTCGTTCTGGCCAGATTCGTACCGCTTTGGTTATTGGTGCAGAAACTTTCTCTCGCTTGGTTGATTGGGAAGATCGGCGTACATGTGTGTTGTTCGGAGATGGAGCAGGGGCTGTTGTTCTGAAAGCCCATGAAGGAGAACGTGGCATACTTTCTTCGCATTTATTTTCAGATGGCGCCTATTGTGATTTTTTGAAGACAACGGGTGGTCCAGCTTTTAACAAGATGGTCGGAGTAGTGGAAATGAACGGCCGGGAAGTTTTTAAGCAGGCCGTGGGCAAAATGGCAGAAGCAGTGAAACAATGCCTTGATCAACATGGATTAATGGGACATGAGGTTGATTGGTTGATTCCACATCAGGCCAATAAGCGCATTATTGATGCTATGGGGGATAAGCTGGGCCTTAAAGCAGAGCAGGTTGTGGTAACTGTAGACCAGCACGCCAATACTTCTGCTGCATCGATTCCACTTGCGTTGGATGTCGCGGTAAAAGACGGCCGTATTAAAGAAAATGATTTAATTTTAATGGAAGCTCTGGGGGCTGGATTCACTTGGGGTTCCGCATTGGTCCGATTCTAGCCTAGCGTAATTTCTTTCCTTCTTTGACAAAGCTTAAGGCTGTTTCAATACGGTCTACTACCCGTTGGAATGGCATAGATTGAATAACTACAATGCCTGGACCAGTTAAGGTGCTTACAAACGCACCTTCTCCTCCAAAAATTGGATTCATGAATCCACCTACATATTCAATAGAAAAATCAACACCATGGGTAAATCCAAGCACACAACCGGTATCTACGCGAATTTTTTCTCCTGGCCCCAAAGTTTTGCTAATCATGTTACCGCCAGCATGAACAAATGCCAGACCAACACCTTGTAATTTTTGTAAGATAAATCCTTCGCCACCGAAGAATCCAGTGGAAAGCTTTTTGTTGAAATGTATAGAAACGTCAATACCTCTGGCACAGGCCAGAAAAGCATCTTTCTGACAAACAAAAGCACCACGGTGATCATGTAAATTAATAGGGATGACTCGGCCAGGGTATGGAGCAGCAAAACCAACATGGGATTTTCCATGGTTTCCAATATGCTCAAACGTCGTGATGAAGAAATTCTCCCCAACGAACTTTCGCTTTAACCCTTTGAAGAATCCCCCGGTACCTGTTTGCATTTTGATATCACTGGTCATAAAAACCATGGCACCGGTTTCAGCCTGAACCCCTTCACCGGGATCCAATTCAATTTCCAGAATTTGCATGTTATCGCCATGAATTTTGTAATCAATTACATCAACAGCCATGGGTTTCCTCTCTTTTTACTTGCCCTTTTAAGCAGGTTAATCCATTTTAAGGCCATGACCAATGAAAAATCTAGCCAACCGCCCGAGAATGACTCACCGCTACGTACTGTAGAGGAATTAAAAGCCAAAAAAGGCTTTGGTTTTTTTGGTAAGATCAGAAATTATTTTCTGGCGGGTATCCTGATTACAGCCCCTTTATCGATTACGGTTTACCTGGCTTATAGTTTTATTTCCCTTGTTGATGAGCAAGTTGGACAACTCATCCCTCCTGAATATAATCCGGAATCCTATCTACCATTTAGTATTCCTGGCTTAGGCGTGATTCTGGTAGTGATTGTCTTGACCCTTATTGGGGCGCTGACAGCTGGTTTCTTTGGGCGGATGCTTGTACGTGTGTACGAAAGCATTCTAAACCGTACACCAATTATTCGTTCACTCTATGCCGGCCTAAAGCAAGTGTTGGAGGCTATTTTTGCCCAACAATCCAGCGCTTTCCGGGAAGTGGTTTTGTTGGAATACCCAAAAGAAGATTTGTGGGTACTTGGCTTTGTCACAGGTCGCACCAAAGGACAGGTACAGGATTTAATTGAGGATGAGGTTCTGAATATTTTTGTCCCGACGACTCCTAACCCAACATCTGGTTTTTTAATTTTTGTTCCTAAGCATAAGGTAAAATACTTAGACATTAAGATAGAAGATGCCTTTAAGATGCTGATTTCATCGGGAATTGTGACGCCTGATAGTGAAGATGCGAAGAAAAAAACGACAAAGAATAAAAAGAGCTAACCACTTTTCAGATATTTCACCGCTTGATCTCTTTCAAAAAGATATAGCAATACCCGTAAAGCTTTACCACGTTCATTGATAAGTTGTGGGTCTTTGTTCAAGATGAGTTCTACATCATCTCTGGCGATTTGTAACAGTTCGCTATGTAAAGACAGGTTAGCAACTTTGAATTCCGGATCACCGGATTGGCGTGTGCCTAAAATTTCTCCTCCGCCACGTAATTTAAAATCTTCCTCAGCAATTTTAAAGCCATCCTCTGTCGCGCGCATCGTTTCCAATCGGCGGCGCGCAATATCTCCTGGCGGTGATTTATATAGCAATAAACAATTTGATTGTTCACTCCCCCGGCCTACGCGGCCACGCAATTGGTGTAACTGGCTTAGACCAAAGCGTTCAGCATGTTCAATGATCATAATACTGGCAGCGGGCACATCAACACCCACTTCAATTACTGTTGTAGCAACCAGAATATTTGTAGGGCCATTAATAAAATCCTGCATGGCGGCGTCTTTTTCTGTTTCTTTCATACGCCCATGGATAAGACCAATTTGTTGACCCAACATTCGTTTTAGATATTCAAAGCGTTCTTCTGCGGCAGAGACATCCAAAACATCCGATTCTTCTACCAAGGGACAAACCCAGTAAATCTTTTTGCCTTCCTTCAGGGGCTTTTCAAGTGATTTAGTGATCGCATCCAATCGATCTAAGCTGATCAATCTGGTATCAATGGGTTTACGGCCTGGTGGTTTGTCCGTTAACTGAGAAGAGTCCATATCGCCATAAGCTGTAAGCAGAAGCGTGCGGGGAATAGGGGTGGCAGTCATCACCAGTACATCCGGGGCTTGTCCTTTAGCTGATAGATTAAGCCGTTGGTGGACGCCAAAGCGATGCTGTTCATCAATGACGGCAAAGCCTAAATTTTTAAATGTTACCTTTTCCTGAAATAAAGCATGTGTGCCAACAATGATTTGGGCTGTGCCATCAGCCAGATATTTAGTGATCTTTTTACGGGTCTCTCCTTTATCGCGCCCCGTAAGGCAGGCTACTCGTACACCACTTCCTTTGCACATGTTTGTGAGGGTTTCAAAATGCTGGCGGGCCAAAATTTCTGTTGGTGCCATAATCGCCGCTTGAAAGCCGCACTCAACGGCATTCAACATTGCCATTAATGCAATGACGGTTTTACCGCTGCCAACATCTCCTTGTAAAAGGCGCATCATTCTGTGTGGTTTTTCCATATCTTGATAAATCTCATGCAAAGCTGATTCCTGGCTAGCAGTCAATTGGAAGGGAAGACCTTTTAGTATCTTTTGTCGAATTTTGCCATTTCCCTTGATTTTATGCCCTTTCATCTGCACAGCATGCTGGCGGATTAACGCAAGTGCCAATTGGTTGGAGAGTAATTCATCGTAAGCAAGGCGTTCGGTTGCTGGTATATCACCAGGGGATTTATGGATGGTTTCAACAGCTTGCTGCCAGTCGGTCCAGCCACGTCGACGGAGTAAGGCTTTATCTTGCCATTCGGGTAATGGAACAAGCTTGGTTAGGGCTACTCCGATGATTTTGGTTAGAGATTTTGCCGATAATCCCGCTGTGACTGGGTAAACGGATTCATGAATCAACATGTCCTCAAATTTCAGCTTGGTATGATCCGGGTGGGTAATTTGGTAAACCTTACGGTAATATTCCAGCTTGCCTGCAACAAATCGTTTGGTGTGTTCGGGCAGTTGTTCATGTAAGTATTTGGGCTGCGCATTGAAAAAAACCAGATCCACCTTATTGCCGTTACTATCCAGGCAATGCACTTTATAAGGAAGGCGTCGGCGATGCCGTGGGGGCGGTGCGTGAGAAATTACCTCTAACTCAATAACAACATCCTGATTGACCAGTTCTGGGCTGGTATGTTCAATTTGACGGCGATGAATGACCCGATTGGGGATATGATACAACAGATCTACAAGCCGCGGCCCAGCGATTTTTTCAATCAATTGAGCCAGTTTAGGGCCAACACCACTCAGTGACGTATTGGCAGCAAACAGTGGAAATAGGACTTGTGGACGCATAACAATAAGTTTAAGAAAATTTTCGGCTGACAAAAGGGAATTCTTTGCTTATATCAATCTCATGACTGATAATCTGAAAATGTTAAGAAAACGGCTGATTTATCAAAGCTGGTACCGTGGCACTAAAGAAACTGACCTGCTATTAGGACCATTTGCAAAGGAAACTCTAGATCAAATGGGAGAAAAGCAATTAACTGCTTATGAGCAGTTTTTGAATGAAACTGATACAGATATTTATAATTGGATCACTGGCAAAGAACCTGCCCCGGAATTTGTAGATAGAGAAGTCTTATCTTTAATACAAAATTACTGGTATAAATCTGATAATTCAAATTAAGTTTGTTTGACAATAAATTGAAAAACATCAATAAAATTGAAGAAAATAATGCCAAGACTTGGGCCGGTGTTGTCCCGGGCTATGATGCGCTTTTATTGGCCCGTATGGCTAAAGAGCATCCTGCTATTGTACATGTCACGTCAGATGAAAAACGTCTTTATACACTGGCTGATCAGTTAAAGTTCTTTGCTCCCTCTTTAAATATTATCGAATTTCCTGGTTGGGATTGTTTGCCCTATGATCGCGTGTCTCCTAATCCAGATATTACCAGTGCACGTGTTAAGGCCTTAAGTAAGCTAAGTGCACAGGATGTGGACCAGCCGTTTATTGTGCTAACAACAATTTCTGCTTTGTTACAGCGCCTTTCACCAAAAGAGATGTTTGCTCAAAATAGTTTGGTGCTGAAGACTGGTAATCGCCATGAGATGGAAGACATTACAGCGTTTTTACAGCAAAATGCCTATACTCGCGCTGATACAGTGCGTGAGATCGGTGAATATGCTGTACGGGGTGGGATTCTGGATGTGTTTCCTGCTGGTTCAGAAAATCCTGTGCGACTGGATTTTTTTGGAGATGAGCTGGAATCTATCAAAGTTTTTGATCCTTTGACTCAGCTAACGGAAAATGCGCAAGACAGTGTGCATTTCATTCCAGCGCATGAGATTATTCTAAATGAAGAATCTGCGACTCACTTTCGTCACAAATATCGTCAGATATTTGGCCCAGAAAGCACAAATGACCCTATTTATGAAGCCATTCAGGCTGGCCAGCGTTACGCCGGGATGGAGCATTGGCTGCCTTTATTCTTTGATCAAATGGCGACCTTGTTTGATTACCTTAATCAAGATTATGTGCTTAGTTTTGATGCCCAGATAGAATCTGCTACCCATGACAGATTGGCACAGATTGAAGAATATTACGAAGCGCGCCAACAAATTAAGGAATCAGACACCCTAACATATCGCCCATTACCCCCAGATGCTTTATATCTTACAGAACAAAACTGGGAAGAGATTTCATCCGGGAATCTGGCTGCGGAAACCATTTTTATGGAATTGCATGACATGCCTGGAAGCATTCCGCAAGGCAGCAAATATCCAAAGAATTTTGCAGCAGAACGGCTGGATCCCAATGTATCGGTCTACAACAAGGTAATTGCGCATTTTCAGCAAGAGAGGCAAACCAGGACCTGCCTTGTTGCCAGCTATTCTGATGGTGCCCGCCAGCGGTTAATGAATTTATTTAAAGAGCATGGGCTTAAATCTGCTGTTGCTATAGAGAACTGGGCTGATGCAGAAAAACTGAAAAAAGATGAGACCGGGTTTATTTGTCTGAACCTGGAGCATGGATTTGTGACAGATTCCTGTCTGATCTTAACGGAGACTGATATTCTTGGAGATCGACTCTCTAAGCCGATTGTGCGTAAGAAACGGGCAGGTGAGTTTATCTTTGAGGTTTCCAGCCTGGAAGAAAATGATCTTGTGGTACATGAAGAGCATGGTATTGCCCGTTATGAAGGCTTAGAAACCCTTGAAGTTAGTGGTCTGCGTCATGACTGTTTAAAGCTGGTTTATGCAGGAGGGGACCGTCTATTCTTGCCAGTAGAGCACCTGGATATGCTTTCTAAATTTGGATCAGAAGATTCTGCTGCTCAATTAGATAAACTGGGAGGAGCCGCCTGGCAGGCACGAAAGGCCAAGGTTAAGAAAGACTTGCTGGCGATTGCCGATGATTTGATCAAAACGGCTGCTGAACGTACGTTAAAATCAGCAGAGGTAATGAAGCCCACTGAAGGCAGCTTTAATGAATTTTGTGCACGCTTTCCTTATGCTGAAACAGCCGACCAACTGAATGCCATTGAGGAAAGCTTAAACGATCTTGCTAAAGGCCGTCCGATGGATCGACTGGTATGTGGGGATGTTGGTTTTGGTAAAACTGAAATTGCTTTACGTGCAGCTTTTGTGGCAGCAATGGAGGGCTATCAGGTAGCTGTGGTGGTGCCAACAACTTTGCTTGCTCGCCAGCATACAGCTAATTTTGAAAAGCGGTTTGAGAGATTTCCCATTAAAATCGCGCAACTTTCTCGGTTGATTTCGCCAACACAAGCCAAAAGAACTAAAGATGAAATTGCAAAAGGAACAGTAGATATTGTTATTGGGACGCATGCGCTGTTAGCTGAATCCATTCAGTTTAAAAATATGGGGCTTTTGATTGTGGATGAGGAACAGCGCTTTGGTGTAAAACAAAAAGAAAAACTGAAAGCGCTAAAAACCAACGTTCATGTATTGACGTTGACGGCAACCCCAATTCCCCGAACTTTACAACTTTCCTTAACGGGGGTGAAAGATTTAAGCTTGATCGCATCGCCCCCAGTGGACCGTATTGCTGTACGGACATTCACTATGCCATTTGATTCGCTGATTATTCGTGAAGCTATCATGCGGGAAAAACATCGTGGTGGTCAGGTATTTTATGTGTGTCCCCGCATTAAAGATTTAAAAGATGTAGCAGAAAAATTGGAAACACTTGTGCCAGAATGCAAATTCGCTGTTGCCCATGGCCAGATGAAACCAGATCAATTGGAAGACGTGATGTCAGCTTTTCTGGATGGCAAGTATGATATTTTACTTTCTACAAATATTGTTGAATCCGGGCTGGATATTCCCACTGCCAATACCATGGTTGTGCATCATGCTGACCGCTTTGGATTGGCACAGCTTTATCAGTTACGAGGCCGCATTGGACGCTCCAAGACACGGGCTTATTGTTATCTCACACTGGAACCTCGCAAAATGCCTACCAAAAATGCCCTGAAACGACTGGAAGTTATGGCAACATTAGATCATTTGGGGGCAGGGTTTTCATTGGCATCTCATGATATGGATATTAGAGGAGC
Organism: Alphaproteobacteria bacterium; assembly: GCA_028284025.1. Classification (GTDB taxonomy): domain Bacteria; phylum Pseudomonadota; class Alphaproteobacteria; order JANQSM01; family JANQSM01; genus JANQSM01. Next base: position 12,489 of record JANQSM010000178.1, read on the forward strand.
TGGAAATTTATTGGGAGAAGAACAATCCGGCCACATCAAGGAAATTGGGGTCGAACTTTACCAACAAATGCTGGAAGAAGCCATTGCTGCTAAAAAAGCAGGACATGATGAGCTGGCTATGGAAAAAACGGATATTTGGTCCCCACAAATTAACCTAGGCACATCTGTTTTAATCCCCGAAGCTTATGTTGCCGACCTGAATGTTCGACTGTCACTTTATCGGCGGATTGCTAAACTTGAAAGTCGTGAAGAGATTGATGCTTTTGCCGCTGAGATGATTGATCGATTTGGTTCAATTCCTGATGAACTGGAAAGTTTGTTCCACGTCGTAGCGTTAAAACCAATCTGTCGAAAAGCTTATATTGAGAAAGTGGAGGCAGGACCGAAAGGGGCAACTCTTACTTTTTATAATAATTTTTTTCCGAACCCTGAAAAGCTTATTTCTTTTATCCAGGCTCAATCCGGTACAATGAAAATTAAACCAGACCAGCGAATTGTTATCCAGCGTCCTTGGCAGGATATTGAAAAGCGGATAAAAGGATTAACAGATATTTTATCTGAAATAGCAACACTCACAGACTAAGCAGTTAAGAAAAATTTAAAATAGTTAATTTTCAAGACTTAAAATGCTGGAATCGAGCCAAATTTTTACGTAAAAAGCGGCTTTTCGTTAACTTACTGTTAATTATTATTCAATCTTTAGCTGTTATTATAAAACAAAGTACCTATATAAGGATTATAAGCAGGGCGATATGATTACTGAAGCAAACCTTTTAAAAACAGCCATTCGACAGCTTCTGGATTTTGAAGCGCATGAGGAAGTTTCCTCATACGATGTATGGACGTTATGCCGTAATTTGACTGCCTGGCAAGATCAATATGATCCTGACCAGGAAGCTTTTCCCCGTGTAGAAGGCGCGGATTACGATTTTGCTACTTTCAGTAAGGAATTATGGCCGAATTTGGAAGAAGACCACCGGTTTTTCATGGATAATGTAGAGCGTGCCTTTAATACTTGCTTGATTGCTATTTTGTCTGAAAAGAATGATGAAGCCTTGCAGGTGTTGTTTATTATTAATCCAAACCTGGTCATGGAAAAATTTTCAATTCAGGATGATGTAAATCTGGATTTCTATTATGAACAAGACGAAGTTGATATCATGCATGAGCTTTTTATCAGCCGATTAGATTCTGCTGATAAACGCCTGACTACCTTGAACTTTGTTAAAAGGGCAATTGAAGAATTGCAAAAGGTTGGGCTGGATTTTTATCCTCAATTCAGGCAATTAGAACAAAGACTTCAAGATAGTGTTGTTGTTGCAAGCGAAAACCCTGAAAAAGCTTCCTCAAAAGGTAAATCCAAAGCACCGGAACTTGTCCTTGTTCCCGGTGGTCTAAAAGACGAATAAACCCTTCTGCGCTCTGTTAGTTTGTCATCCCGGACTTGATCCGGGATCTTAAATGTCAATAGGGTTCAATTTTCAAAAATGGGCTAATTTAACTTTTGAGATTCCGGCTCGGAGGCCGGAATGACAGATATTTTTTTTAACTCTGCAATCTTAAAACCCTCTTGTCACATACTTTCAACCGCGATATAGTGCGCCTTTATGTCAATCAAGCAAACATAAGGGTGTATGTGAATGGCTGCAAAGAAGCCTGCCGCTAAAAAACATAATTTTGATAAGCAAGAGATCCTTAAATTTTATGAGGAAATGTTGCTGATTAGGCGTTTTGAAGAACGTGCCGGACAGCTTTACGGTATGGGCTTAATT
>JANQSM010000180.1 GCA_028284025.1 Alphaproteobacteria bacterium
ACGCTTTAGGAGCGCTGTCATGACTCACCAGGAGAAGTACGTTTTTACAAGTGAATCCGTCTCTGAAGGACACCCGGACAAAATTTGTGACCAGGTGTCAGATGCAATTGTTGATGAATTTTTATCCAAGGATCCCAATTCGCGCGTAGCAGTGGAAACACTGGTAACATCCGGACGATTGATTCTTGCTGGAGAAGTGCGTGGTCCCGATTCTATTGATAATAAGCGCATGGAAGAGCTGGCGCGGGAAGTAATTCGCGATATCGGCTATGAGCAGGAAACCTTTCATTGGAAAACAGTGGACATCCAAAACTTTGTGCACAAGCAATCTGACGATATTGCACTGGGTGTTGACGAAGGGACGGGCCAAGATATCGCTGAAGGTGCCGGAGACCAGGGCATCATGTTTGGCTATGCCTGTACTGATACACCGATGTACATGCCTGCCAGCATTCATTATTCTCATCGAATTCTGGAAGCATTGGCGCAAGCCAGACATTCTGGTGAACAACCTTTATTAGGACCAGATGCCAAAAGTCAGATCAGTCTGGAATTTGTGAATCACAGACCAGTACGCGCCACATCAATTGTGGTTTCTACACAGCACGATGAATCATTAACTCAGCAAGATGTGCGTGAGATTGTCCGCCCTTATGTGGAGAAAGTTTTGCCCGAAGGATGGATGTGTGATGATAGCGAATTCTATGTAAACCCCACCGGTCGTTTTGTAATTGGAGGTCCGCACGGGGATGCCGGCCTGACAGGGCGCAAGATTATTGTTGATACCTATGGGGGAGCATCTGCCCATGGCGGAGGGGCCTTCTCAGGGAAAGATCCCAGCAAGGTTGATCGTTCAGCCGCCTATATGTGCCGATATATGGCCAAAAACGTTGTTGCAGCAGGATTAGCAGATGCCTGTTCAATTCAGCTTTCTTACGCAATTGGAATCAGTAAGCCGATTTCTGTTTATGTCTATTGCCACGGAACGGAAAAAGTGGACCCAACTAAACTAACCCAGACCTTGTGTGAGATGATCGATTTAACGCCCGCTGGAATTCGCAAACATTTAAATCTAAATCGCCCAATCTACCGTAAAACAGCAGCTTATGGGCACTTTGGCCGTGAGCCGGGAGAAGACGGCAGTTTCTCATGGGAAAAGACCGACATGGTAGAAAAACTGAGATCGGTTTTTCAAAATGAGCTACAAAATGTTGCTTAATTTTTGACTATTCAATGAAACAGAAAAAAGTCGGGCTTTATACCTTTGGGCGGCAAAAAGGCCGCCGACTCACCAGCCAAAAGCAGCACGCACTGGAAACCGGATTGGCAAAGTATGGGGTGAACTTATCCCCCAACCTGGATCCCAAAACAGTATTTGATAGCCCTTTTAATGCTTATGTTCTGGAAATTGGCTTTGGCATGGGAGAGCGATTAAGTGAAGCCGCCCGCCGCAACCCAAATACTGGATTTATCGGCGCCGAAGTTTTTGAAAACGGGATCGCGAATCTGTGTATTGAAGTATTAGCCGATGAACTGCAAAACATTCGCGTATTTTACGGCAACGCAGTGGAGTTGATTGATAGCTTGATCCCGGCGAGTCTGGATCGCATTGATATCCTGTTCCCGGACCCTTGGCCGAAAAAACGTCACCACAAACGCCGCCTGATCAACATTGAACATCTTTCCCGCTTTGCTGAGTTACTTAAGCCACAAGGCCATATTGTGTTTGCCACCGACAATGAAGCCTATGCCCAGCATGTATTGGAAATAACATTGACCAATAAAGACTTTTACGCCCAGCCTGCAATACTGGAAGAAGCTTGTTCTCCACCATCGGGCTGGATTCCCACCAAATTTGAGCAAAAACCTAATAATCATGGTGGCAGAAGCTATTATTTCAAATTGATAAAAACTTCTTGAATTTTTGCGAAAACCTGCCTATATATAGACCAACATAACGGCTTTATCAAAAAAGCGGACTGACTTGTCAGGCGCTTTTTTTGTTTTAAAGAGCTAAATTTTAACGGTCGGGTGAGTATGGACCAGGAAACAAGCGATATTATTATTCCGATTGCAACGGGAAGAGCAGCAGCAATTGCCGAAGCTATTGAGCCTGCTTTGCAGGATATCGGATTTGATATTGTACAATTACAATACAGTCAGGGAACTGCCCGCCGATCCACCGTGGCAGTGTTCCTGGAAAAACGGGGTGGATCCTCCGTGACTCTGGATGAATGCGCCACAGCCAGTCGAACGATTTCAAGCCTTCTGGATGTGGAGGATTTGATTTCAGAAAGCTATATGCTGGAAGTCTCTTCCCCTGGCATAGATCGGCCCCTGGTACGCCGACGCGATTTTGAAAACGCAATTGGGGCACGGGTAAAGATTCATCTGGACGAACCTATTGATGGACAGGCCAGATTTACCGGGACTCTGGCAGAGGTCGGAGATGGAAATTTAACTTTGACTGCGGATGGAAAAAGTGTACAACTGGACTTCGCTCGCATTCAGAAAGCCAAAATGGTGCTAACTGACGAATTACTGAAAGCGCCGCAAAAACCACAAGACAGAAAGGTTAAACAAACAGGGTAACAACATGGAATTGGTATCTGGACAGCTTATTCAAATGATTGACACCGTCGCACGGGAAAAGAATATCCCGCGTGAAGACGCACTAGAAGCCGTGGAAATGGCAATTTCCAAGGCATCACGTCAAAAGTACGGCTATGAGTATGACATTCGCACCAAAGTAGACTCTAAAAGCGGAGATGTGGAAGTGACACGCTATATCGAAGCAGTCGCTACAGAAGAAGAAATTGAACATGAACTGCGTCAAATGCTGGTGAAAGATGCTGATAAAAAGCAGCCCGGCATTAAAGCAGGCGAATTTATTATTGAACAGCTGCCTGCCCCTGATCTTGGCCGGATTGCTGCTCAAGGAGCCCGCCAGGTTATCATGCAACGCATTCGCGAATCTGAAAAACACCGTGAATTCAATGAATACAAAGACCGCGTCGGTGAGATTATTAATGGAATCGTCAAACGGGTGGAATTTGGCAATATCACCGTGGATTTAGGTAAAGCCGAAGGAATCATCCGCCGGGATGAGCAAATCCCGCGTGAAAACCTGCGTCAGGGGAACCGGGTGCGCGCTTATATTTATGACGTGAAAGAAGATTCTTCCGGGCCGCAAATCTTTTTGTCCCGAACACACCCGCAATTCATGGCCAAGCTGTTTGAACAGGAAGTGCCAGAAGTTTATGACAATGTAATTGAAATCAAGGGTGTTGCCCGTGATCCTGGATCCCGTGCAAAAATCGCGGTTTATTCCAAAGATCCAACCATTGACCCCCGTGGGGCATGTATTGGGATGCGCGGTAGCCGAGTACAGGCTGTTCGAGGCGAATTGCAGGATGAAAATATTGATGTGATTCAATGGACCCCGGACCCTGCTACATTTGTGGTAGATTCTCTTTATCCGGCGGAAGTTATCAAGGTTGTTCTGGACGAGGATGCAAAACGCGTGGAAGTAATTGTTGGCGAAGAAAACCTAAGCCAGGCTATCGGGCGTCGCGGACAAAATGTCCGGTTGGCATCTGACCTGACTGGTTGGACCATCGATATCATGACCGAGGCACAAGAATCTGAAAAAGCCGTCAAAGAGATTGAAGAGTATTCCAAGATCTTTATGGATGCTTTAGATGTGGACGATGTAATTGCCCGCCTGTTGGCGACGGAAGGCTACCGGTCGATCAATGATATTGCTTTTGTTCCGATGGCAGAAATCGCCCATATTCAAGGGTTTGATGAAGACATTGCCCAGGAATTGAAAAGCCGGGCGGAAACGGCTCTAGCTGAACAACAAGCTGCCGTGGAAGAAAAAATTACCAAATTCAAGGTGCAAGATGATCTGTTGGCGCTGGAAGGTATAACCCCAGAAATCGCGGCAACTCTGGCAGAAAAAGAAGGGGTAAAATCCCTGGACGATTTTGCTGATCTTGCAACGGATGAATTAATGGAAGCATTGCCGGAAGGAACCATGAACAAGGATCAGGCTGAGAAAATGATTATGGCAGCCCGCGCTCATTGGTTTGAAGATGAAGAACCGGCACAGGAACAGACAGAGGGAGATGCCGAAGAAACTGCTGCAGAAACAGCAGAAGAATCGGCAAAACCTGAGAAAACAGCAAAAGCTTCTTAACATGGCTTGTTTTTACGCTATGTTAGGGAAAGTTAAATTTAGGAAGGTACATGAACTCAGTGAACCAAAAAGACGATTCGGACAAAGACGAAGAGGCGGCCAATGAGCCTCAGAATGAGTCTCAAAATGAACCGAAGAAAAAGACACTTAGTCTGTCTTCGTCCGGTACGCTGGAACTTAACCAGCGCAAGAAACTGGCCGATATCGACCAGAGCTTTTCTCATGGGCGCACCAATAAGGTAAAAGTTGAAGTTCGACGCAAGCGCGTCATTACCCGTGATGAGGAAGAAGAAAAACCAGAAGAAGGTTTAAATTCCCAGGAACGCGCCGCGCGTCAAAAAGCGCTGGAGCAGGCACGCCTGGATGCAGAGGAAGCCGAACGCCTTAAGGAAGAAGAAGCAAAACAAAAAGCAGAAGAAGCCAAGCGCAAGGCAGAAGAGCCTGCTGCTGACAATGAAGAAGAAGTTGTTGAAACACCCTCTGCCGAAACATCTAAAAAAACCAAACCGGAAAAACCTGCAGAGAAAGAAGCGTCTATTCCTGCTTCTCCTGAAGACACGGCCAGCCAGGAAGAATGGCAGCGCAAGAACCAGAAAAAAACACGACCAGTGGAACAGGAATCTGAAAAGAAACCTGCCCCCAGTACCCGCCGGGGGGAACCTCGCCGCCGCCAAGGTAAGCTGACCTTGTCACAAGCTTTGATGGGAGAGGATGAATCCCAACGCATGCCATCTATGGCTGCTATGCGACGGCGCCAGGAAAAACAAAAAAAATCTGCCCATGACCCGGCTTCAGCCAAAAAGCAGGTACGAGAGATTGTCGTTCCTGAAACCATTACCGTGCAAGAACTGTCTAACCGGATGGCTGTAAGGGGAGCAGATGTTGTAAAAGAATTGATGAAACTGGGCATCATGGCCACCATCAATCAGATAATTGATGCGGACACTGCTGAACTTGTGATTCAGGAGTTTGGCCATAATGTTAAACGCGTGTCAGAATCCGATGTTGAAATTGGCATCATGGGTGACGACGATAAGGAAAAAGATCTGGTACCGCGCGCGCCTGTCGTAACGGTGATGGGCCACGTGGATCATGGAAAAACATCTTTGCTGGACGCTTTAAAACAAACCGATATTGCCGCCGGTGAGGCCGGGGGAATTACCCAACATATTGGTGCCTATAAAGTACATTTAAAAAGCGGCGATGAAATTACCTTTATTGATACCCCAGGCCACGCAGCCTTTACTGAAATGCGTTCTCGCGGGGCAAACGTCACTGATATTGTTGTACTGGTAGTTGCCGCAGATGACGGCATCATGGCCCAGACAGTAGAAGCAATTAACCACGCCAAAGCTGCCGAAGTGCCAATGATTATTGCAATCAATAAAATGGATGTACCCGGCGCTGACCCTAACCGTGTGCGCACTGAACTTCTAAACCATGAAATCGTTGTTGAGGAAATGGGGGGCGATGTGCTGTCTATCGAGGTGTCTGCCCTGCAAAAAACCAACCTGGATAAACTGGGAGAGGCCATCTTGCTGCAAGCTGAATTGCAAGAGCTTAAAGCCAATCCAAAACGAAGTGCACAAGGGATTGTCATTGAAGCAAAACTGGAACAGGGTCGCGGATCTGTTGCTACGGTATTGATACAGCGCGGTACCCTGAAACTGGGAGATATTTTTGTCACCGGTGCCGAGTGGGGTCGGGTTCGTGCGATGATTGATGATAAAGGAAAACACGTGACCAAGGCCTTGCCGTCTGACCCCGTGGAAGTTATCGGCTTGAATGCCACGCCGGTTGCTGGGGATGATTTTGTGGTGGTTGAGAATGAAGCCAAAGCCCGTGAGATCTCTGAATTCCGTCAACGTCAAATCAAGAATAAATCTGCTGCTACAGGTCGGGGGACTATTGAGCAAATGATGGCGTTGGCCACCAAAGAAGGGGAAAGAAAAGAACTGCCGGTCATTATTAAAACTGATGTACATGGGTCTTTGGAAGCAATTCGCACAAGTTTAGAAAAATTCAATTCTGATGAGGTAGAAGTCAACATTCTAAGTTCCGGTGTGGGAGGTATTACTGAATCGGATGTGACATTGGCAAAAGCCTCCAACGCATTAATTGTCGGGTTTAATGTACGCGCCAACCCACAGGCCCGTGAATCCGCCCGGGTAGATAACGTTAACATCAATTATTACTCCATCATTTATGACGTGTTGGAAGATGTGAAAGCTCTGATGGGGGGGATGCTTGCCCCAACCATTCAGGAAGACTTTATCGGTTATGCGGAAATTCGCGAAGTATTTAACATCACTAAAGTTGGAAAAGTCGCCGGATGCTACATTAAGGAAGGTGTAGTTAAACGCGGTGCAGGAGTGCGTTTACTGCGTGATGATGTTGTGATTCATGAAGGTATGCTGAAAACTCTGAAGCGGTTTAAAGATGAAGTCAAGGAAGTCAAGGAAAGCTACGAATGTGGAATGGCTTTTGAGAACTATGATGACATTAAACCTGGTGATGTCGTGGAATGCTTCGAGAAAAAAGAGGTCGCCCGGACCCTGGAAGAGAAGTCTTCTTAAAAAATTACCTGTTTGAAAGACACATGTTATGGTCCATAAACATCCCCTTAAACAGCCGTCCCGGCGACAATTGCGCGTGGTTCAGGAACTCAAACAGGCTTTTTCCAGAATTTTAAATGAAGACTTAAATGTTCTGGATATGGAAATTACC
>JANQSM010000199.1 GCA_028284025.1 Alphaproteobacteria bacterium
TTTATGAAACCATTGAAAGTGGTTCGGGCTTTTTTCAGCATGGCCATACCTATACCGGCCATCCGACAGCCTGTGCGGCAGGATTGGCAGTACAGAAGACAATTTTGCAAAACAACTTACCTGAAAGAGTTGGCAAAATGGGAGCCAAATTACAAGCGGCTCTTTCTGAAACTTTTGCTGATCACCCGCATGTAGGGGATGTGCGTGGTCGTGGTATGTTGTTGGGGGTTGAACTGGTGAAAGACCGGGATACCAAAACCCCGTTTGATTCATCTATAAAGTTACACCGTTTGGTGAAAAAAGCCGCTATGGATAATGGTTTGATCTGTTACCCTGCGGGCGGAACAGCAGATGGCTCTCAGGGGGATCATATTTTGCTCGCTCCTCCCTATATCATTGAAGAAACTCATGTTGAGGAACTGATCGACAAGTTGCAGAAATCCATTGACCAGGCTCTGTCAAATGCCGATAAATAAGGCATGCTGGATCAGAAAAAAGATAAACATAAAATTATGGTAGCTTTGAACGGAGCTACCCGCGGCAAGCATGATCATCCCAATCTCCCCATCACAAAAGAAGAAATTTGTGCCGAAGCTGTGCAATGTTTGGAAGCAGGCGCACATGCCTTACATCTTCATGTGCGCGATGAAAATGGTCAGCACGTCCTGGATGCAGATTTGTACAAAGAAACACTTAGTGCGCTGGGGGATGTAGTTGGACCTAATCTTTTGATACAGATCACGACTGAGGCAGTTGGTAAATATACTCCCCAAGAACAATGCCAAGTGGTTTACGATGTACGTCCGCAAGCTGTATCGGTGGCGGTTCGTGAGCTTATTCCTGATGCAATGCATGAAAAAGAAGCAGAAGATCTTTTCTATTGGATGGCAGCTGAACACGTTGAGCCGCAATATATTATGTACCACCCGGATGATCTTAATCAGTTTTGGGATTTGCAGGATCGAGGGGTTATTCCACGGTTTCACAATAGCGTTTTATTTGTACTGGGAGATAAAAAAACCAAAGACAATGCCCATCCATCCCAACTCAAAAACTATTTGGATTTAGGCCTGGAAGATTTGGACTGGTGGGTTTGTGCTTTTGGTGAAAAGGAAGCAGATTGCGCCTTGGAAGCCTTCAAAAACGGGGGGCATGCGCGCATTGGATTTGAAAACAATCTATATTTACCCGGCGGAAAATTAGCGCAAAATAATGCAGAGTTAGTCAAGAATCTGAAGAATATGATGAAAGAGCAGGGACTATGAAAAACCCAGGTATCTACATCCCTGTAATTCTTTTGGTTATTGTTGCCAGCTAGATCAATATCGGCGTGCTGTAGCAAAATCCGCAGTCTCTATCAAAATATCCTTGATTGCAGAATCTTGAATGTCTGAAAGACTTTGGCAGGCTTTTTCAGCGTATTCTACAGCGCAGGTATATACGGTTTCCAGGCAGCCATGTTGTTGAATTAATTGCTGGGCTTCCATCAAATCGTCTTCGCGCTGATCCAGATGTTCGATGGTGCGCTGCCAGAATTTCCGTTCTTCCGGGCTGCCCGCTTGATAAGCCAGGATAATGGGCAGTGTGAGTTTACCTTCGGCAAAATCATCTCCTACCGCTTTACCTAACTCTTGTGCATTGGCAGAATAATCCAACATATCGTCAATCAGCTGGAATGCCATGCCTAAATTATGGCCGTAGTTATAAAGGGCTGTTTCCTGATTCTCAGGACGCTCCGCCACAACAGCTCCAATTTGGGTGGCGGCAGAAAACAGGGCAGCAGTTTTTGCACTAATCACTTTCAAATAATCATCCATCCCGGTTTCCAGGTTACCCGTGGTGCTTAATTGATGGACTTCCCCTTCTGCAATCGTGGCAGAAGCATCAGAGAGAATTTTTAAAACTTTTAAGTTTTGATCCGCCACCATAAGCTGAAATGCACTGCTGAATAAAAAATCTCCGACTAAAACACTGGCCTGG
>JANQSM010000200.1 GCA_028284025.1 Alphaproteobacteria bacterium
CGTAACATGTCTTTGGGAGTTGAGCTAGGAAAGGGAAGTACTATGGAAAAAATTCTGTCTTCCCGTCATAGCGTTGCAGAAGGGGCTCACACGGCAAAAATTGTAGTGCAAATTGCCCGTCAGCGGAGCGTGAATTTACCAATCTGTCAGGGGGTATATGATATTTTGTACAACAACGTCGATATTGACGAAGTGATTATTTCTTTACTCAACCGCAATTTTGTCAAGGAGGCTGCATGAAGTACTGGCTGGTAAAATCTGAACCTGACACGTATTCGTGGGAAAAAATGGTCAAGGATGGCACAACGTTCTGGGACGGTGTGCGCAACTATCAGGCTGCTAACAACATGAAAGCCATGAAAAAAGGTGATTCAGTTTTTTTCTATCATTCCAACAAGGGAAAAGAAATTGTTGGGATTGTAACGGTCGTTAGAGAATATTACCCAGATCCTTCAGACAAATCTGGCCGCTTTGGTATGGTGGATGTAAAAGTGGGCAAGCCTTTCAACAACCCGGTCAGTCTGCAGCAGTTAAAAGAAGATGGTAGCTTTGATGATATTGCTTTGATCCGGCAGTCGCGGCTTTCGGTGATGCCCATTGATAAAAAGCACTGGGATAAGATCTGCAAAATGGGTGGTGTCAAATAAAGTTGTACGACAAAGCTTGAAATATTCTTTTACGCAGATATATTGTGTTTCAAACAGAATGGTTTTAACAAACATAAAGGAAGTTAAGATGCTTACTATTGGTGATCGTTTTCCGGAATTTTCAATGAAGGCAGTTGTTTCAGCAAATCACAGCGATGCCTTTGCCGACGTTACAAATGAAAGCTACCCTGGCAAGTGGAAGGTTGTTTTCTTTTATCCAAAAGATTTTACATTTGTTTGTCCAACGGAGATTGCAGAATTTGGGCGTTTGAACGCTGAATTTTCTGATCGTGATGCCCAGGTTATGGGATGCAGCACGGACTCTGAATTTGTACATTTGGCATGGCTTCAGAATAATAACGATTTACGGGATTTGCCTTTCCCTCTATTGTCTGACATCAAACGGGATTTGTCCCAGGGACTTGGGATTTTACACCCGGATGAAGGAGTTGCCATGCGGGCAACCTATGTTGTAGATCCTGACGGGATTATTCGTTATGCGTCTGTCACTGACTTGAATGTGGGTCGCAATGTACGCGAAGTCTTGCGTGTTCTGGATGCCTTGCAAACCGATGAGCTTTGTCCCTGCAACTGGGAAAAAGGTCAAGATACCTTGCAGGCCGCTTAAAACATCTTATTTAAAAAGCCGGAAAAAACATTCCGGCTTTTTTCTTTTTTATCTGCGTAAAAGGAGGTAACCCATGTCTATTGAAAATTTGAAAAATGCTTTGCCAGAATATGCCAAAGATTTAAAGCTAAACCTGGGATCCGTTGTAGAATCTAACGTTCTAAGTGAAAAATGGACGTGGAGCTGTTTACTGGCCTCTGCTCTGGCAAGCCGGAGTGCACAAGTAGAGCAGGAAATTATGGCTGAAGCTTCGCAAAAGCTGGATGAGAAGGAATTAGCTGCTACCAAGATTGCTGCTGCGATCATGGGAATGAATAATATATATTATCGCTTCTTACACCTTACCAAGAATGAGGCTTATAAAAAAATGCCTGCAGGCTTGCGTATGAATATGATGAAGCAACATGGTGCGGATGAGGTAATGTTTGAATTGGCTTCTCTTGCCGTATCTGCCATTAATGCGTGCGACATGTGTGTGGATGCCCATGAAAGAAATCTGCGTCAGCACGATGTAGTTGAAGAACAAATTCAGGCTGTTGTTAAAATTGCAGCAGTGGTACATGCAGTATCGGTAACGTTGGAAGCAGAAACGGCGCTTGGCGAATCCCAGTCTAAGCAGCAGGCAGCTTAACTTTATCTTCAGGGAGTTGCTGATGGAACATATACTCTGCCTGGCTTTGTAATTGAAGGCTGGTATCTGCCAATTTTTCGCAGGCTGTGTTAATC
>JANQSM010000285.1 GCA_028284025.1 Alphaproteobacteria bacterium
GTCTCTAAGACCCGATCAGTTCGATGATTTAGCAGAGCGTGCAGTGCAAATGGCCCGGCATACGCCCGATGACCCATATATTGATCTTGCCAGAGATACGGACATTGCGCGTGATTTCCCTAATCTGGAGAATTATGATGAAACCTCCATTTCCCCGAATGATTTAAAAGCTATGGCGTTGGAGGCAGAGAGTGCTGCCCTGGAAGTTAAAGGAATTTCCAATTCTGAAGGTGCCGAGAGTGGCTCTGGTGTATCCGAAGCGTTTCTTGTGTCCAGCAACGGATTTTCTGGCACGTATCGACAATCTTACTTTTCCTGTATGGTCAGTGTTCTTGTAGGGGAAGGAACTGGGATGGAGCGAGATTACGAGTATTCAGCTAAAGCTTTTCTGGAAGATCTACAATCTCCGAAAGAAATTGGTAAGAAAGCCGCAGACAGGGCTTTAAAACGCCAGAATCCCCGTAAAGTGAAAACGGATATATATCCCGTCATAATGGATCCCAGAATCTCAAGTAGCCTGGTACGCAATTTTGCCAAAGCAATTAATGGCCGCAGCATCGCCCGTAAATCCAGCTTCCTGAAAGATAAAATGAAACAACAACTCTTTTCGCCAAACATTCAAATTATTGATGACCCACATTTACCTCGTGGCCTTTCCTCAAAACCTTTTGATGCAGAAGGTCTTGCCAACCAAAAACTAACACTGATCAAAGAAGGAGTTTTACAAAACTGGATTCTTGATCTATCCACTGCCAAGCAATTGGGACTTAAATCAAATGCCCGCGCCGCCCGCGGAACCTCTTCTCCACCGCATCCTTCCACCACCAACCTGTACATGGAAAATGGGGATGTTTCGGCCAAGCAACTGATCGGGGATGTTAAAAATGGTTTTTACGTGACTGAAACCATGGGCATGGGTGTCAACATGATTACCGGAGACTTTTCTCAAGGGGCCAGCGGGTTCTGGATTGAAAACGGTGAGCTGGCTTATCCAGTCTCAGAAATCACTATCGCAAGTAATATGCTGGAGATGTTTAAAAATTTAACTCCTGCCAATGACCTGGAGTTTAAATATTCCACGAATGCTCCCACGCTGCGACTTGAAAAAATGACCGTTGCGGGAGAATAAAATTTATTTTTGTATAAGTAACTTTTTATTTTCCATTTATTTTTACAATGTTAAGTTGTTCATTTGAAAGGGGGATATGATGGAAAACATATTTGATCAAGCGATAGCAGAAAAACTTACCAATGAACTGGACCGGGATACGGTAATGATGATTCTTGGGAGTTTTTTGGAAGAATGTAGACAGCGCCCTGCAACAATGCAGCAAGCTATAAACGACAAAAACTATGATGATCTTATGCGCGAAGCACATTCAATGAAATCAAGTGCTGCTTCATTTGGCGCGATGAAAATGTCGAAGCTTGGGGAGAAAATCGAATTTGCTTGCAGGGAAAATAATTTTGAAGATGCCCGTAAGTATTTTAATGAAGTCGAAGATGTTACGTCTGAAACACTTTCAGCGCTTGAATCCTGGAAAAACCAGAAAGCAGCCTAGTTACTCTTTTTAAGGTTTTTGGGAGACTCATCTTCATCAATTTGGGGGATTTCTTTACCCTCTTCTTCTTTCAAAACCACGCGAGAGTATGGGAAATGTACTGTAACGGAAGTTCCTTTACCTTCCTCACTTTCCAGAATCAAGCGCCCGGAATGTAATTCCACCAAGGATTTTGCCAAAGGAAGCCCCAAACCGGTACCTTTATTTTCATCTGCCACACCGGAAGCCGTTTGAATAAATGGTTCCATTGCGCGGGCAATTTCATCTTTAGCAATACCCTTACCAGTATCAGTTACTTTGAAAGCAAGGCCACCTGCTTCATTCACCCAACTTTCTATAGTAATGGTTCCGTTTTCAGGCGTGAACTTAACAGCATTGGATAGAATGTTCAAAATCACCTGCTTTACGGCACGACGATCCGCAAATAATAAAGGCAAACTTTCATCCAGTTTAGAAACAACCTGAATATGCTTATCTTCAATTTGTGGATCCACAATTTTGCGCATATCGCGCATCATACGGTTTAGATCTACCTGGGATTCATTCAGATCAAATTTACTGGCTTCAATTTTGGAAAGATCCAACAGATCATTAATCAGGCTTAATAAGTGCTTGCCCGAATCGTGAATAGTGTCAATGTATTCGTTATAGCGTTTATCATCCAAAGATGATCCGAAAATGCGTTTTTTGATTGCCTCAGTATAGCTTAAAATTCCACCCAATGGTGTCCGCAATTCATGGGATACATTTGCCAGAAAGCGTGATTTTGTCTGACTGGCAGCTTCAGCAGCATCCCGCGCACGGCGCATTGCGCGAACAGCAGCCTCCCGACGTTTAGTTTCAGCATTAAATTTATCCAACACCAAATTGTATTGCATCGCAATTTTGCCTGCATCAGTATGTGGTTCTACTTCTACCGGACGGGAGAAATCCCCTTCGTACCGCTGGCGTTCCATCTCTGATAATAGATTGAAGATCTCTGTACTGGCCCCATGTTCTGAAACATTTAAACCTGCATTTTCATCATCAATACTGGCACGTAACCGAACAAACTTATCAATAATTGATAATAGAACGTACCCTACAGTGAAGGAATACAGCCCAATGGTTGCAATGCCCGTCAGCTGAACCTTAAACTGTTGCAATGGCGTCGTATCGTAAGTTATGGGGTTGGCGAATAAAGAAACTGCCAAAGTCCCCCAGATCCCGGCGAACAAGTGAACCGGTACAGCACCAACCGCATCATCAATTTCTTTTTTCTCAAGATACAGTGCCCCATAAACATAAATCACGCCTCCAATTGCCCCAATTGGTAAAGCTGCCAAAGGCGTAATAATATGGCAGCAAGCAGCCACACTGACTAACCCGGCCAAAGAACCGTTCATTGTTGCAATCACATTAGGACGGCGAAACAGGAACCAAGTCACAAACATGGCAGACAACCCGCCCGCAGCTCCAGCCATAGCTGTATTCACAAGAATAATTGGAACATCTGGTGCCAACGCCAGGCGACTCCCTCCATGGAATCCAAACCAACCGACCCAAAGC
>JANQSM010000294.1 GCA_028284025.1 Alphaproteobacteria bacterium
CAAGACCGTAAGCTTTCCTTTATGCGCAACAGATTACGGGAAGCCCGTAGCCTGGAAAGCAAGGCATTGGCTGAATTGTCTGAGGCTGAATTAAGTAAAACCAAAGCAATTGAGCTAACTAACCAAAAAATTCAGTCAGAAATAGTAAAGAACAAGCGGGATCTGGAAGCTTTTGAATCAGACAATGAAACCTTGCAGGAAGTTCAGTCCAAAATGGTTGTCCAAGCACCAACTGATGCAGTGGTGGAAGATATCCATATTTCCAGTATAAGCACCCAGATTACGCCGGATATCCCCCTGGTCAGCTTGCGGCCAGTTGCAAAGTTTGTGCGGGTTACAACGTATATTAATGACCGGGACAAAGAATATATCAAGCCAGATCAGCCTGTGACGGCTACCATCACACCATTCAAAAATCGGGAATATGCGAAGCTACCTGGCTATGTAGACCACATTCAGCAGCAGGCAGAATTTCATGATGAGCAACTTGTGCCTTTCTTCAAGGTCTATGTGATGGTACGCAATCCGCTTTTTTCTCCCGCTCCGGTAAGTGATATTAGTGTCCCTGAAAAAGTTTTTAATTCTGACCAGCCTGTGCAAGTTACGTTTCACGCAGGTACCCAGCCTGTTTACAAAGCCATCATGAATGCCTTCCGCGGCCTGGAGATTCCAGGCGATCAATCACGGTATTCTCTTAAGATGGCAAGCCAGTAAATTTTACCGGCGTTTTTCTTTATCAAGGATTTTGCCGGTTTGAGGGTCAAGTTTCAGGCGGTAATTCTCATTCACTTCCGGGTCATACACAAAAACACTCCAATAATCTCCATCTGAAAAATACCGAATGTCATAAGGATAGTAAGGAGTTTCAGCTTCCAGATTAATAATCAACTGGCCGACACGGTCATGCTTGATCAACCCTTGAAACCGTTTTTGAATATTTTTTTCTCCTTCTTCTTCATTTCCTTCTTTATTTCCCATGCTCAGACCAGGTTTTGTCTTGTATACATAGCTATCATCCGCCCCTTGCAATCCTACCGCAAAAGCAGTTGCAGGGATCATAAGACTCAACAAACACACCAAATGAATCAAAGATTTCATAAAATCATCCTCCAGCTTTGGATTAAATGGTCGGAATGGCCGGATTTGAACCGACGACCCCTACTCCCCCAGAGTAGTGCGCTACCAGGCTGCGCTACATTCCGATACTGTAAGGCTAAAATAAAGGCTTAGTTTTTTTTATCAAGCTTCTTGTTAGATAAAAGGTCGGATTGCAATTGCTTGAGTTCCTGAATCGCCAAGGATATTTCTTGGCGAACAACCGGCTCAAATCCAAGTGACTCAATAGCATCCAGTGTAGATTTGGGTTGGGTAGATGGGGTATTATCCTGGCCGGATGTTATTTCGGCAGCGACAACTTCAACACCCTGTTTCAAAAGTTTCTGAACACCCTTGATCGTGTATCCTTCGCTATACAGTAAATGGCGGATTTTTTTAAGAAGAGTGATATCTTTTGCACTATAATAGCGACGGTTACCACGCCGCTTAAGAGGCTTGATTTCCTTAAACTTCGTTTCCCAAAAGCGAAGCACGTGGGGTTGAACGTCAAGTTCTTCCGCTACCTCACTAATCGTACGATAAGCCTGTGCCGATTTCTGTCCCATGGCAAAAATATATTATAGTACTTTGTAATTGTTAAGTTTTTTTATGCAGCGTCAACAGATGACTTATTCACAGATTCTTTTAGAATATTTGATGGCTTAAAGCAAACGACGCGCCTAGGAGAAATAGGCACTTCTTCTCCCGTTTTTGGATTACGGCCAATGCGCTGTTTTTTGTGGCGTGTTAAAAACGTCCCAAACCCAGACAATTTGACGGTCTCTCCGCGAACGAGAGCATCGCATACTTCATCCAATACAAATTCAACCAAATCAGATGATTCGCTACGTGAAAGACCTACCTCTTGGTATACGGCTTCCACAAGCCCTGCACGTGTCAGTGTTTCGCTCATTTAATCAATTTTCCTCACATTGCCCAGATTATCCCTCTAAAAGGGCTTGGTCAATTAAAAATATAACCAATCCAGCTGGATGCAGACAAAACTTAATCCTGTTGGACATAAAAAAATTTTATGTTAAAAAAGCTAACTCCTTCATTTTTAACCATTTAGGTGAGGCACAATGACAACACTACAACCACTGGTT
>JANQSM010000311.1 GCA_028284025.1 Alphaproteobacteria bacterium
GGACAGATTTAAACTTGGTATTTTTCTCAAGATCTGTCCAGAAGGATATTCGTACTCTGACGAAAAGTGACTTTAAAGGGGTGGATGTCGTTATGGACCTGGCGGGCATTTCTAATGATCCGGCGTGTGATTTAGATGAAAATTTGACAGAAAACATCAATTTTCATGGTACATTAAATGTGGCTAAACAAGCTAAAGCTGCGGGTGTTGACCGTTATATTTTTGCTTCCTCTTGCAGTATTTATGGGCATGGATCTGGTGAGAAATTAACAGAAGAATCAGAACAAAATCCTGTTTCCCTTTATGCCAAATCTAAAATCATGTCAGAGCAAGAATTGATTAAGCTGGCAGATGATAATTTTTGTGTCACCTTTTTGCGTAATGCTACCGTATATGGAGTTTCTCCGCGCATGCGTTTTGATCTGATTATCAATATCATGACAAAATTTGCCCTGGAAAATAACAAGATTTTTGTTTTAGGCGGTGGCGAGCAATGGCGACCAATTGTTCATGTTCGGGATGTAGCACAGGCTTTTATTGAAGTGATGGAGGCCTCCCGGAAGAAAGTTAATCGTGAGGCTTTCAACGTGGGTTCCACTGAGCAAAATTATAAAGTGATTGATGTTGCCCGGATGATTCAACAAGAATTACAAGATGTAGAAATTGAAATTGTTCCAGATGACCCGGATAAACGGACGTATAACGTTAGTTTTGAGAAAATTGAAAAGAACTTGAAATTTAAAGCAAAGCACACACCTTTTGACGGAATTAAAGAAGTGGCAGAAGCAATTACCTCTGGTAAAATCAATCCGGAAGATTTAAGAACCTCTACTGTCAAATATTATAAATACCTGCTGGAAGCCGACAAAGTTTTGGGTGAAGTTAAAATTGAAGGTCAGCTCTTTTAAGAGGAAAATATGAAAGTTGAATTTTACAAGCATAATTTGGACCAGCAGGAAATCGAATCCGTCACATCGGTTTTGCAATCAACTTTTTTAACGACTGGTCCACAAACAGCAAAATTTGAAGAAAGTTTTGCGACCTATCTTGGTACTAAAAGATGTATCGGCGTTAATAGCTGGACGATGGGAAATTTTATCACATTAAAGGCACTAGGAATTGGTGAGGGGGATGAAGTTATAACAACACCCATGACCTTCATCGCAACACCAAATACCATTCTACAAACTGGGGCAAAACCTGTATTTGTCGATGTTGAAGCTGAGACGGGTAATATCGATTGTGACAAAATTGAAGATGCCATTACAGAGCGTACTAAAGCAATTTTACCCATCCATATGTATGGACAACTTTGTGATATGAAATGCTTGAATGATATTGCCAAAAAACATGGCTTGTTAGTTGTTGAGGATGCGGCGCATGCTGTTGAAAGTGAACGAGACGGTATTAAACCAGGCCAATTGAGTGATGCCGCTGTTTTCAGTTTTTATGCAACCAAGAACCTGACCTGCGGAGAAGGTGGGGCAATTGTTACCAACAATGAAAAGCTTGCTGAAGATTTAAAACTTTATCGTTTGCACGGTATGAGCAAAAGTGCAGCAGATCGCTATCACGGAACTTTTCAGCATTGGGATATGGAGCTGCTGGGATATAAATGTAATATGAATGATATTCAGGCTGCGATGCTAAACAGCCAACTTACCCGTCTTGATGAATTAAACAAACGCCGCAATGAAATTGCTGAACGGTATGAAGCAGCATTTGCAGATATGCCGGGCGTCGATTTTCCAAAGAAGCTTGGCGGTAGTCACCACGCGCGCCATCTGTTCACCATTTGGGTGGACCCAACAAAACGGGACGATATCCTGGTGGCATTGCAGCAACGCCAAATTGGGGTCGCTGTAAATTTCCGTGCCTTGCATCTGTTAAAATATTATCGTGAAGAGCACGGCTACGAAAGAGGTATGTTTCCGCAAGCTGAAAGAATTGGTGATTCAACAATTACCTTGCCTCTTTACCCTAAATTGACAGAAGAAGAAATTGACTATGTCATTGATTGTGCTCGTGATGTTGTCACTTCCTCTCCACAGGTTTCTCTTCATGCAACCGGCTAAGAAAAACAATCCTGAGCTTAAATTAAGGCTCGATTCGTTTACAGCAGAATGTCTGGGCTATCCTGCTTACATGGTTATGCTTGAAGGCGAAGATGATTTACAAGATTTTCAAATGGCTTTAAAGAATTTAAATGACCCAAAGGCTCTTGTTGTTATCAAGACAGCCATGGATGCTGCGAAATTAGATTTTGCCAAGCTTATTGAAAATTCGATTACCTTTGGAAAACAGAATCCTGAAAATAAACCTGTTACTGAGACTATTTATGAATCTCAACCAGAAGATGAACAAACATGCCTGGATATTGTTGAAAGATCTGTGACTCAAAGCCGAATGCAAAATGATTCTCAGATTCCTTCGGGTGCAGGGCAGTTGTTTAATCGCCACTGGATTGAAAACTGTTTTAAAGGAAGAGCAAGTAAAATATATGTCTGGAAGGCCAACCCGGATTCTAAGGCAACAGGGTTTTGTGCTTTGATTGAAAAATCAGATCATGTCGTGGTTGACTATATAGCCGTTGATTCTGATCATCAGGGAAAAGGAATTGGCGGTACTCTTATGCAGGCAGCCGAAAGCTATGCGGCATCCTTAAAGAAACTGTTGTATGTTACGACACAGCAAAAAAATGAAAAAGCCTGTGGTTTGTACAAATCTTTAGGGTTTGATATTAAAACCAGACTGAATTGCTTTCATCTGCATATAGGACAGTAAATTATATGACATCTTTTTCAGTTATTATTCCTACTCATGATCGCGATGATCTTCTTGAACGTGCAATTGAAAGTGCAGCTTCACAATCTTTAAAGCCACAAGAAATTATTGTTGTAGATGATATGGGGCGGAGTCAGACCAAAAAATGTGTCGAATCAACTGGCAAAAAATTAAAGATTAAAACCATATACCTTCATAATACTTTACCGGAGCGCAATGCCCTGACTTCGCGAAATCTGGCTGCGCAACAAGCAAAAGGAAAATATCTGGCCTTTCTGGATGATGATGATTTTTGGCACAAGGATTATTTAAAAACAGCGGCAGAGCATATTCAGAAAAACAGGAGCTATTTTATCATTACTGCTATTACCAAAGTGGATGAAGATATGAATGAATCCCCTGGAAAATGTCCACCACAAATGTATCGCAAGGCAGATTATTTTCTAAGGAATCCTGGTGTGTTGTGTTCCAATGTTGTGGTGGAGAAAGGCGCGTTTAATGCTCTGGGTGGATTTGATGTGAAGGTCAATGGTAGTGCTGATAAAGACCTGTTTATCCAGTTTAAAGAAAAGGGATATGATCATTGTGTGATAGAAGAAAGACTTGTTTACTGGTTGTCGCATTCTTCCCAATGGTCAAACGACAAACGAAGACTCTTCCCCCAAGTTGTAAAGTTTTATAGAAAATATTTCTGGGAAATGTCGCTATTTACTCATATGCAAATGTGGGTTAAGTTGCTGCGGTTACGGTTTAATTTTTAGGCTGCAATAGCAAAGCTCTCTTTACCAAGCTCCTGCGCAAGTGCTTCAATATCTTTCAGCCAGAGTTCAACATTGATTAGCTGCCAGAAAAACATCATATGGTTTTCACGATTTTGCTGGCCCCGTACGATGTCAAGGTGCTCCTCCAGAAGTTCTTCAACAATTGGTACATTGTAAATCCCGCGTTGACGGAACGACTGGGACTGAATCAGATCTTGCAGATTAGAGAGGGAAGATTCACTGAACCATACGTGCGCTGGTGCATTCCATCCAGATTTTGCGATACGTGTACGTGTTTCTTCAGGTAAGATGCCTTGCATAGCCTGGCGCAGTAAATGCTTTGTTACCCCCTGTTTAATCTTTAGGGAGTTGGGGACCTGGTACATAAATTCCAGTAGTCGATAATCAAAAAAGGGTACAATATTTTCAATACCTAAAAGGGCTGTTTGCCGATCTTCAGCCCGCAGGCAGCAGGGGGCTGTTTCTAAGTACATATCCTGATAGGTTCTGTTCTTTGTGTAATTCTTAAAAATAACCGGCATATCCGGGTTAAATTTTCCAATATCAAGATAATCTTTGTTGATGGTGTGGGCGTACTTTTCCATTCTTTGGCGGTCTGGCAAACACCGGCCTATCTGTTCAGGATCAGTAAATTCCAGCCAGCCACGACTTGCGACGTCTTTGGTTTTTCTAAAAATAGGATGATCATGATGCTGGATCCAGG
>JANQSM010000313.1 GCA_028284025.1 Alphaproteobacteria bacterium
TGGCCGTTACTTCATTATAGAATTCTTTGCATAAAATCAGAGAGGCTTTTATGAAAAACCCGAACTGTAATCTTTTGAATCAAAAATCCAGTTGTACAGTAATCAAACGGACCAATGACGCAAATGTATGGGGATATATCGCTGCATTCTTGCTGGTTGTTGTAGTAGGGCTTTCTGCGACAACGGCTAAAGCAGCATCGGGTGATGAGGAGATTATTAACCCGGTTTTTATAACAATGGATTCCCTGGAAGTATTGCAACACAAATACGACCAGGAAGAAATATAATAGCGTTTTGTTTCTCCTACCTTTGAGGTGTATTTAGTGAACTGCGGGGAGTTATCGCTCCCCGCTTTTCATTTAGTCACCTTGATTTAATGCTTTGGACCCGTTTTCATCTTTTTACGATTTTCACCAGGCGTCCAGTATCCATCTTTATCTTGGTCCATCATACCAAATCGTTTTTCAGCGCGCTCCTTGGCTTTGGATGTAGAGAAAGTCATAAATTCAGATTTACTAACTTTTCCATCACCATCCTTGTCCATTTCTGACAATAAACGATTATCATCAGCTGGGCTGTCTTCGGATAGATCTCCGGCGGACATTCCATCTTTGTTGCGCTTGCTCCATTCAGCTTCTTTTGCAGCCCGGGCAGCAGCCTCAGGTGTTTTTGGTAAAATAGCATTGCTGCGGATATTACCAGCTGCCATGCTGATTGCCGGGAACGCTAAAATGGCTGAAATCAAAAGTGTTGAGAGTAATTTTTGCATAGGAGTTACCTTCCAATTTGTTAGCACGAAATTGTGGATAAGATAGCCGTTTCGTGTTTTCCACACAAGATTTGTTTTATTGTGCATAGGCGAAAAAAGCGAAGTGGACAGGATCATCCTGATTCTTTTTACTAGGGAGGAATCTTTTTCAAAGTTACCAGATCTGAGGGAAATTAAATAGCATGCCAAATAAATTGCTGGAGTACATTAAGGAAACCAATGCTGAATTTGTTGACTTTCGCTTCACGGATCCTCGCGGTAAATGGCAACATGTTGCTATAGCTGCATCCAAAGTGGACATGGATCTTTTAAAAAACGGGTTCATGTTTGATGGATCCTCTATCGCGGGTTGGAAAAAAATTCTTGAGTCAGACATGGTTTTGATACCAGATGTTAAGACTGCTGTAGCAGATCCTTATTCAGCGCAGCCGTCAGTTATTGTGGTTTGCGATGTATATGATCCGGTAACGAATGCTCCTTATGAACGTGATCCACGTTCAATTGCCAGAGCGGCAGAAAAATACCTGAAAGATTCAAAAATCGGAGATACTGCTTTCTTTGGCCCTGAGCCGGAGTTTTTTATTTTTGATGACGTGCGATTTGACGTCAGCATGAATAAAGTATCCCACCAAATTGATTCAGAAGAGGGGCCTTATAACTCTGATCGGGATTATGATGGTCATAATTATGGCCATCGGCCTGGCGTGAAGGGCGGGTACTTTCCTGTGCCACCAGTGGATGGTAGTTCCGACATCCGTTCAGAGATGGTTTCAGTAATGAGTGAGATGGGTCTAAATGCCAACAAGCACCATCATGAGGTTGCTCCATCCCAGCATGAATTGGGAATTGATTTTGATACATTGACGCATATTGCTGATAAGGTTCAGATTTATAAGTATGTGGTACATAATACAGCGCACGCTTATGGCAAAACAGCAACCTTCCTTCCAAAGCCTATTAAAGAGGACAATGGATCGGGAATGCATGTTCATCAATCCATCTGGAAAGCTGGCAAACCATTGTTCGCAGGTAAGAAGTACGCGGATCTTTCTGATGAAGCTCTGTATTATATAGGGGGTGTGTTAAAGCATGCGCGGGCACTTAATGCTTTTACCAATGCATCAACTAATTCCTATAAACGCCTGGTGCCTGGATATGAGGCCCCTGTATTGCTGACGTATTCATACCGCAACCGATCAGCAGGTGTGCGAATTCCACACTCTATCGGACCCAAGGCAAAACGTTGTGAAATGCGATTCCCGGATTGTACGGCCAATCCATACCTTGGATTTGCTGCAATGTTAATGGCTGGGATTGATGGTATTAAGAACAAAATTGACCCTGGCAAGCCAATGGATGTAGATCTCTATAATTTAGGGGAAGAGAAATTGAAAGATGTGCCAACAGTGTGCCGCTCTTTTCGCGAAGCATTAGAAGCGCTAGACAAGGATCGGGGCTTTTTGACGGCGGGGAATGTTTTCTCCAATGACCAGATTGACGCCTACATTGATTTACGCATGGAGGAGGTAGAAGAATATGAACAAACCCCTCATCCTGCGGAATTCAAAATGTACTATTCAGTCTAAAAGGTTCCTTGCACATATTTCTGCCAGAGGGGGCTGCCGGTTTTCCGGTAGCCCCTTTTTATGGCTTTTTACGCACAGGTTTCTTTTAAAAATCCAAATGTTGTATTTTTCCTTGACGAACCCCCTATATTTTGGTGTCCTGACTAGTGAGCTGCGTTAGTCGGCTCCTAGAATCTATAGGTTCACTTGCGTAAGGAGAAAATTGCAATGAATACACCTTTAATGGCATTAACTACCCAGTACATACTAGCATGTGGTTTTGCAGTATGTCTGGCTGCAACAATTTATATGCTCGTTGAGCGTTCAAGTTTTGTAACGGCAACAGCGCGCCGCATGGGCAGTAAATCAACTGTTCTAGCTGCTTTAGGAACGGTTTTCTTTGCCGCAACCATGATGACAGCTGCATCCCCTGGTACTGTTGGTTGGATGAGCATGGTTGGGACAACAACACCAATGACAGTGGGGGCGACTCCGACAATGCCTAGCATGTTTGCTA
>JANQSM010000015.1 GCA_028284025.1 Alphaproteobacteria bacterium
GCGCACTTCCATAGTCTTCTCAGCACGAGAGCGCGCCGAATTAATAAGCCAACAGATTGCCAAAGATTGTGCCCGTACAGGACGTACTTCCACCGGGACCTGATATGTTGCGCCTCCTACGCGGCGGGAACGCACTTCTACTTCCGGCTTTACGTTATCAACAGCATCATGGAACTTACGGATGGCTTCCTCAGCATTGTTGGAAGAAATAATATCCAACGCGCCGTATAAAATTTTCTCTGCGGTAGCACGCTTACCATGTAGCATCAAAGCATTAGCAAACTTTGTGACAACCACATCGTTAAATTTTGGGTCACCATTTACGTGTCTTTTCTCTGCTGCTCTACGTCTTGACATATTATATAGCTCCTACTTAGGTCGCTTCGCACCATAGCGCGAACGGGCCTGTTTACGATCATTCACCCCTTGGGTATCCAGTGTTCCACGCACAACCTTATAGCGCACACCCGGCAAGTCTTTTACACGACCACCACGTAGCAAAACAACCGAGTGTTCCTGAAGGTTGTGACCTTCACCAGGAATATAGCTGGTAACTTCAGCACCATTCGTTAACCGCACACGAGCCACTTTCCGCAAAGCCGAGTTTGGCTTTTTCGGGGTTACCGTGTTTACACGCGTACAAACACCCCGCATCTGCGGACAAGGCATGCGTTTAGCATTCAGGCCTGTCCCACGGCGACGGCGCTTCAATGCAGGCGCATTCCGGCGCGCAGCAGGCATTTTACGTGGTTTTCTGGTTAACTGGTTAATTGTTGGCATACGCCTGTTTCCTTTATATTAAAGTTCACTAAACCGTGCCTCTCATGCCTCAATTATGTACAGCCACATGAGAGCCTTTTGTTCTTAAAAATTTTCTTTACTTATTCCCAGTTGCGGACTTGGTTTTTGCGAAGCAGAGCCTGTTTATAACTCTGTGTGCAATCCTTAAGCACGCAAGTGAAGCGGGATGATATCAGGAATTTACCTAAGGTCAAGAGGTTCTTTGAAATTTTTTTAGTTTTTTAACGTAAGCTAGACTTAAGCTTCTACACGAGCCACTTTCCTATCCCCTACTGCTCTTCTGACAGATTCATCAGTAACAGTCGGTCTTTGGGCAGCAGCTATAAGCTGGGGCAATACAGTATCCGCAGAAAAGGTTCTTGGAAAAAAAGCAGGCAAAAGACCGTGCGGATCTAATAAAACCCCAAAACGAGCTTCCCAAAGATCTTTTCTTTCATGATAAGTCTTAAAAAAAGTACCAACTTCATTTATAGCATTTAAAATGAACTGATCGTGTATAAAAACCAGCAGTACGGCTGCATTTTTGCGCCTTTGCAGATCTTCAGATTCATCATCCATAATTGGGGTAAGCATTTTCACAGCCCGCTCCAACTCTTCGTGGGCTATTGCTGCCAAACCTTCTTCCAATTGCCTCAAAGAGTCAACATTAAAGGCCATTGGATCAATGTTCACATTAAAAAGTGATTCAGCGGTTGGTGAAGCTACGGTATTCGATTGCATTGTCATATTCCCTGCATAAGCGTTGTTTGCGACAAAAATATAATCCCAAACAAACAAAGTTACAAGAAGATAAAGTTTTTTTCAAACAGTGCTAAGTTTTTACAGGCAAAAGATTAAGGGAAAGTAAAAAAGGAAAGCCGAAATCCAAAAAATTCCGGCCCCTTTTTAATTTCCAAAAACCGATGTTTTATGCAACATCTTGCTTTTTCTGTTCCTCAGCTGAAGCATCCGCTTCTTCCGTAGATGGTGCGTCTTCCCCATCTTTTACATCAGCCGCAGAACCTTCCGAGGAAGAGTCTTCTATCTGAGGACGTTGCTGTCCCAGGACTTCCTTGTCACGTTGTGCAGCAACTTTCTTGAACTCGCGTACAGTAGAACCTGTTCCGGCTGGAATCAAACGCCCAACAATCACGTTCTCTTTCAGGCCTTGCAGATCATCTACCTTGCCGGTTACGGCAGCTTCGGTCAGCACGCGGGTCGTTTCCTGGAACGATGCAGCAGAAATAAACGACTTGGTCTGCAAGCTGGCCTTAGTAATTCCCAACAAGA
The DNA here is from genome assembly GCA_028284025.1 of Alphaproteobacteria bacterium. GTDB lineage: Bacteria > Pseudomonadota > Alphaproteobacteria > JANQSM01 > JANQSM01 > JANQSM01. The sequence continues at coordinate 2,071 of JANQSM010000015.1, forward strand.
CAGGGTCAGATTCCGCAGGTGCACCACCTTCAGCGATTATCTTCTGGTTTTCGATGTCAAATTCATCCCGATCCACCTGTTCACCAGTTAGGAAAGTTGTGTCGCCTGGCTTGGTGATCTCAACCTTCTGAAGCATCTGACGCACGACAACCTCAATGTGTTTGTCGTTAATCTTCACACCTTGCAGGCGATATACTTCTTGAATCTCATTCACCAGATACTCAGCCAGGGCTTCAACACCCATCACACGCAAAATATCATGTGGCACAGGATTACCATCCATCAAAAGGTCACCCTTTTCAATGTAGTCACCTTCCTGAACGGCCAGGTGTTTACCCTTCGGCACCATATATTCTGCCGGCTCAACACTACTGTCTTCGCTTTCAATGATGATACGACGCTTGGTCTTATAGTCTTTTCCAAAGACCACTCTACCTGAAATCTCAGCAATAATGGCGTGATCCTTCGGACGACGCGCTTCAAACAGCTCAGCCACCCGCGGCAGACCCCCGGTAATATCACGTGTACCGGTAGACTCTCGTGGAATACGCGCCAGAACATCCCCGGCTTTCACTTCCTGTCCATTTTCTACGCTCAAAATGGCGCCCACAGACATAAAGTAACGTGCTTCCAGACCATTAGCCAGTTTCAACACATTGCCCTTGGTATCCCGAATGGTGATGCGTGGGCGAATGCCTGATCCTTTAGGATTCTGGCGCCAGTCAATTACGACGCGGCTGGAAAGACCGGTTGCTTCATCCACTTCCTCACGAACGGATAAAGCCTC
>JANQSM010000002.1 GCA_028284025.1 Alphaproteobacteria bacterium
TCCAAAACCAAAAATCCTGTATCATGCAGCACCAATGAACCACGCTCCAGGTGATCATTAATGCGGCCAGGTGTCCCAACGATAATACGAGGGCGTCGGCGTAATTGGGAGAGTTGTTTTCCCATCGATTCACCCCCAATGATAAAAGCTGTGCGAATCGGACTCTTTGGCCCTAACAATTGATGCACAACCTCTAAAACTTGTCGTGCCAGTTCACGTGTTGGCGTTAACACCAAAGCTGTACCCCGCGGTGATCGCATCAAAGCTTCTACCATTGGAATACTGAAAGCCGCCGTTTTTCCAGTACCTGTTTGGGCAGATCCCAGAATATCACGACCCTGCATTGCCAATGGAATCGCTTTCAGCTGGACAGGTGTCGGTTTTACATAATCCATCATGGATAAAGATTTCATAAGGGCTGGCATCAGCCCAAAGCCTTCAAAATTGTTCATTATATTTCTTTCTGTAAGTTAATATTTCCAACAAAGTTTCCCTGCATAAAGTACCGGGAATGTGATCATTCATGACCACTATTCTATAAATTTGAACTTTGCGGAAAAAGAAGTGAAGTTTTAGCCATCACGTATTTTATTATTAAAAATACTTTTTCTGTAAGCTCTGTCTCATAGAGAGCATTTGTTGGGCGTATAGATGACAGGCTTTACACTTAATGTCAATCATCTTGAAAGATTATTTCTTAAATGGGGTCAGCATATCAAAAAGCGAAGCCGGGATATTAACTGCGCTGCCACATCCGTGCAATCCCCAAAGCCCCCAGTATGCCAAGGGCTGCCCCTGCTGTTGTAATTCCTAAATGGTATGCAATCTGTCGCGGTGTGCTATCCCCTGCCCAATCATTAAGAGAAGACTGCACGGGAAGAGAGGCATCAACCGCATTCTCATCATCCCAGGTCAGAGTCGCAGAATTGATAATTGCGCGATGTTGAGCCTCAATCCTATCAAGAGCTGCCATAATCTCTTCTTTGGTTTTTAGCACTTTTGGCTCAGGAAATTTTAAGGTCACCCACGTTGCCGTATCTTTGGGCTCAATCACATAAGGATTTGGCAATGTATTTGGACTGGAAAATTTCTTTGAAATCCAGATTTCTTCACCATTATAAACCCTTGGAAAATAAAGCCTCTTCCAGAATCCTTCTTCATTGAGATACATGTAAAACTCTTCTTCGGGATAAAAATATAATTCATTCTCCGCAAAGTGATCTGGATCAAAAATATTTTGCCAGATTTCACGATAAGTATGAATAACCTCAATCATATCATCATGACGTTCAACGACTTCTTCTTTTGGCATTTGTACACCGATCCATCCTTGTTCTGGCTCATCAGGAAAATATTGAATAGGTGAATATTGAGGATGAAAAACAGTCAGCTCAGAATCTGAATTAAACGCATGAATAAAGGGGGGCGAAGATTGGCCATCAACTAATATATACGGAAAAGTAATATGATCAGGTATTATTGCTTTTTTATCCTGTGTCCTGGCGGGTCCTTTTGATACATCAATTAACGTCATTGGTGACCCACCATAAGGCATGGCAGCTACCATTAATCCCCCATAACTAAGGGCGACACCGGCAACAGCCCCCACAGCCCCCAGAATTGCTAAATGTTTTCTTTCCATAGTCTAACTTTAATAAAAGAAAAAGCGTTACTAATCAATTAGTAACGCTTTTCTCAAAAATGATACTTTATAGACTTACTTCTTTGGTGTGACTTCCAGCGTCAAACCAGATTTTTCAAGTCTGCGTTGAACCTCACGGTTCAAGCCTTTCGATGCACCACGAATTAAAGATGGCCCATTTGCAATTGTACTTGCTTCATAACTAGACCGCCGATCACACGCGCTGTAACTAAATTCATTACCATAATTATCTGTGTAGGTATAAATATAGTTTTCATCACATGGAATAGGATCAGCGTAAGTATTGACAGAAATAGTGTTGTTCGGTGAAGCATCAACATTAAACTGAGATAAATTTTGCGCTGCAAGTTCTTGATCAGCTAACAAATCGGAACATCTGTAAGAAAGCTCATCTTGATAGGCACGTACTTTAACCCTGTTCGCCTCGCCTCTTGCATTTTCAAGCATCTGACACACAAAATGTGCTACGTGTCTCTCAGACTTAAACTGCACGAGCAAATCACTGTAACGGATGTACATTCCAGTTACACTGGTATTTGTAAGATTAAAAAGCCATTTATCAACTATTTCTCTATTATCGATTGCGAAATATTCCTCAATGAATGGAGTATCCTGCTGATAGCGCTGATTAAATCCAGCCAAACTATTGAAGGAAGCTACTTCATTACACGTGGTTGGTGCGCCAGAGGGAGACGTAACACTTGCATACACACGTGTTTCTTCAGTCACCATGCCACAAATAAAATATTTTAAGTGATAATAAGATTCAAACTGTTCAATTAGAGTAATATTATCAATATAGTTATCCGGTAATAGATTAAAGTCTGATACTAAAAGAAGTGGGTGAGCCGTTTGTGGTGCATCAGCATTATAAGTCAACCACCAATTCAAATAAAATCGAGCATTCACTCCGTCTTTCGGCTTTCCATTATTCCAAGCTGACCTCGAATTAATAAAAGAAGAAGCTGAAACTTGTGACATTGCCCCAAACAGTAATGCAACAACTAAAAATATTGAAAGTGTCAGATTTCTGATATTCATGATAGCGGTTCCTTCTATTTCCAAAACATAACTTACTGAAACATTTAACTACAATAGTATTAACAGTAAGTAAAGTTTAAGAGTTAATTTATGAACCGCCACCTTGTTATGCCGCTTCAGTATATTTCGCCAGAGTATCAGGGTATGGGTATAAATCTTCCATCGAGACAGATCTTCCCTGGTCCTGCATAATCCGCACATGTTTACGTTTCAGCATATGAGGCTCCGGCACACCACATGAATGTGCAATGATTTCCACCTCATGGACCATGTTAAGGCAATAATTTGCTACCTTGGTTGATTTATCTTTTGGATTCAACCCACGCTGCAGCCTTAAGTTATGTGTTGTAATACCGGTTGGGCACGTGTTCTTATTGCATCTCATTGCCTGAATGCAACCCAAGGCAAACATAAATCCGCGAGCGGAGTTTACAAAATTTGCCCCAGCGCATAGCGCCCAAGCTACATCTGAGGGAGTAATTAATTTTCCTGATACAATAATGGGAATACGCTTTTTCAATCCAAACCTTATCAAAATATCGGCAACCATTGGCAAGGATTCTTTCAGTTGAAGTCCCACATTATCCATCAATGGCATTGGTGCTGCACCAGTTCCGCCGTCTCCGCCATCAATCGTGATAAAGTCAGGGGCACTTTCAATACCGCGCTTATGAATTTCTTTGCAAAGGCTTTCAATCCAGCCATAGGCACCAATCACAGTTTTTATACCCACTGGCTTACCAGTTGTATCCCGAACAGTTTTTATAAAATCCAATAGTTCATCAATACTATCAATTTCAGGGTGGCGATTTGGAGAAATTGAATCTTCCCCAACATTAATCCCGCGAATTTCTGCAATTTCAGCTGTTACCTTCTCACCGGGCAAAATACCGCCCTTTCCTGGTTTTGCGCCCTGACTAAGTTTTACCTCAAACATTTTAACCTGATCATGCGCAGCAATTTTCTCCAATTTCTTTAAATCAAGTGAAGCATCATCTTTACGAACGCCATACTTTGCTGTTCCAATTTGAAAGACAATGTCAGCCCCTCCTTCTAAATGATATGGAGAAAGTGCCCCTTCCCCCGTATTCATCCAACATCCTGCAATAGATGCGCCCTTGGACAAGGATAAAATCGCTGGCTTTGAGATTGCTCCGTAGCTCATCCCGGAAATATTAAAAAAGGATTTCGCAATATAGGGATTTTTACAATATGGCCCGATCTTAAATGGTTTTGTTTTTGTGGCATCCTCTTCCAGTGTTGGAAACGGGCAATTAACAAAAATCTTGCTGCCCACTTCTTCCAAATGCTTGGTAGACCCAAAAGGCACTGTATTATCTTTATTGGCTGCCGCCCCATAAACCCAGTTTCGTTCAGCACGATTAAACGGCATTTCTTCCCGATCCATCGCAAAAAAGTACTGACGAAAGAATTCGCCCAGGTTTGAGAAAATATCGCGAAAATGCCCAATAACTGGATAATTCCGCCGGACGGCATTGCTAGTCTGTGTTATATCAAGCACATAGACAACGATAACTCCGAAGACACCAACACCAACCAAAAAAATGAATAAAGTTGTTAAAAGATCAAGACCATACATAACAAAATCGGGCAACATACAATTCCTCCTATTTTTATAGAATTAGCACACTACCAATTTTCGTCAAATAATACAGCAATTATCCCATTTTTGTGCAGCGCATCATTAACCTGGCCTTAATAGTTTCTGACTACAATAATACCAATCACAAGGGTTTTAACATGAGCGAAGTTGTAGACATCAAATCGACAGAAGAAATCGACACACCTCCTGATGTCGAACCGGCATTACGTACCATTGCTATGCCTGCGGATACAAATCCTGGAGGGAGCATGTTTGGAGGATGGATTCTAGGTCAAATGGATCTGGCCGGGGCCACTGTTGCTGTTAAACGCGCACACGGCCCGGTTGCAACAATCGCTGTAGATGGCATGGTTTTCCACCACCCTGTTATGCCAGGTGATGAAGTAAGTATCTATGCTCAAATCGTAAAAGTTGGAAACACATCCATTACTATAAAAATTGAAACATGGGTCGGAAGTCGCTTTCGAGCTAAAATTGCCGAACTAGACGATTATAAAATGCTAAAAGTGACAGAGGGTGTTTACACTTATGTAGCGATTACCCCCGGCGAACGGACACGCCGTCTAATCCCACCAGCCTAAACAACATACAGTTGCATTTAAAAACCAAGATTCTTTGCAACACATCAAAAAAAGATACAGAATGAGGTGTATAGTTTTGTTCTTAAATTGTAAATTTAAGAGCAATATAGACGGGTATATTTAACTGCTAACAAAACTAGAGGAAACCACCATGTTCAACAATCTGATGCCTAACAAAAAAATCGCAAATGATGAAGCTCCACTAGAGGAAGAAGCCACTATTTCTACTGAGCAGGAGTTAGCCGCACTAAAGCAAATGGTGGATAGCATGCCAATTAACGTTATGACGTGCGAACTTCAAGATCTTAAAATTGACTATATGAATGATTCTACTAAAAAAACTCTTAAAGGCATTGAACATCTTTTGCCTATCAAAGTGGATGACATGATTGGGCAGTCTATTGATATTTTTCACAAAAACCCAGAAATGCAGCGCCGCCTGTTAAAAGACCCTAATAACCTTCCTCACAAAGCAAAAATCAAGATTGGGGAACACACATTAAGCCTTTATATTACAGCCATTAAAGACGAAGCTGGTAGCTACCTTCGCCCTATGTTGACTTGGGAAGTTATCACAAACCAACTTAACCTGGCTGAGAATGTTCAAAGCGTGGTTGGCAGCGCCCAAAAATCATCAGAAAGTCTGAAAGAATCAGCCAATAACTTATCCAATGATGCTAATGAAGCTCAGAAAATGGCTTCTGCCGTTTCAGCTGCTGCGGAAGAAACAGATACGAATATTCAAACAGTGGCGACCGCAACGGAAGAACTCTCTTCTTCCAGTAATGAAATTGAGCAGCAAGTGAATAAAACAAGTGAAATCTCTCAAGAAGCCGTTCAAAAAGCTAATGAAACGAGTGCCATCGTCAATGAATTGGCAAATGCCAGTAACCGCATTGGAGAAGTTGTTGAATTGATTAAGGAGATCGCAGATCAAACCAACCTTCTCGCGTTAAATGCCACTATTGAGGCAGCCCGTGCCGGAGAAGCTGGAAAAGGTTTTGCGGTTGTTGCGAGTGAAGTAAAATCTCTGGCTCAGAAAACGGCAGAAGCTACAGAAGAGATTTCTGCCCAAATCTCGCAAATCCAGGGAACCACTGAAGACAGCGTAAGAGCTATTGATTCGATTTCCCAGATCATTAACTCTATTAATGAAAGCTCATCATCAATTAGTGCAGCTATCTCCGAACAGAATGCCGCTACATCAGAAATAGCGCGCAATATTCAACAATCTGTGGAAGGTACAGCCGAAGTTACACGCAATATTAATCAAGTGAACACTATTACTGAGACCACCAAATCTAACTCAGAAAGCGTGCTGGGCTTAGCTGAAGAACTAAACAAGCAGTTTGATGACTTGCAGGCACAGTTAAACAGTTTCATGACAGAGCTGGAATAGTTTAAAACTGGAAATAAATAAACTGGTTGACCGGTTGCAGGTAAATGAAAACTGCTGCAATGGTGGCTGTTCCATAAAGCATTTCAAGACCATTTTTGACAAGCGTCTTCTGATATATGACGGGCCAAAGCCTTGTATATATTAAATATGCAATTGCGTGTCCAATCAACAGGACTGCCAAAATAAGATAACTTAAAGGATCAATGTTAATCGGCAAAACAGCCCACAAGTACCCCGACCCGATTTGATCCCAATTTAAATAAGCCATCGGATTTAAGATCTTTTGCAACATTGTTGTAGCATGATCCAAATTAGGGGCACGGAACCAAATCCATCCCATCATTACAAATAGAAAAGTCAGCAACCATCCCACAAATATCGGAACTTTTATAATTGAAGATAAAGTTCGTTGCAGCAGAACTAATGCTGCGTGCCAAAGGCCCCAGACAGCAAATTTCCATGCCGCCCCGTGCCATAACCCCATAACGAACCACGTCCCGATAAGGGCAAACGTGCGACGTTTAAAAGTCACTTTTTTGCGTTTTTCTTCCGCATCCAGCCCACCGATTGAATCATCATGCGGCTTTACCCCACAAGCAGGTAAATAAACATAATCGCGTATCCAACTGGATAATGTAATATGCCAGCGCGTCCAAAATTCACGTGGGGATTTAGAAAAATACGGGAAGAAAAAGTTGCGGGGAAATTCAATGCCCATCAATCGGGCAGATCCAATGGCAATCATGCTGTATGCCGCAAAGTCAAAATAGATCTGGAAACCAAATAGAAAAGATAACACCCATGCATCCAAAGCACTTAAAGTTTCAGGTGCTACGGCAAAGCCATTGTCAACAAAAGGGGCAATCTTGTCAGCCAGAATTACCTTTAAAAACAGCCCATTCACGATAAGCCAAAGTCCTTTAGTGAAAGTATCAAGATTAAATTCCGGTACCTTTATTAACTGACCGATAACTTCGCGCGCTCGTAAAATTGGCCCCGCAATTAATTGCGGAAAGAAAGTGACATAGGTAGCAAACAGAACAAAATTTTTCTCAGGTCTTATAAATCGTCGGTAAACATCAATGGTATAACTAATGCTTTGAAAAGTATAAAAACTAATCCCCAGTGGCAGAATGATTTTCCAATAGGTTTGCAATTCAGTAAAACTGAAATTATCCAGAATGAAATAGGTATATTTAAAATATGCCAGCAAACCCAAATTCAAAATCAGGCTAAATCCTAACCACGCTTTACGAATCCTGTTTTCTTTTGATTTATCAATCTGTTGAGCTGCCGTATAATCAACCACTACCGAAGCTAACATCACGGGAATAAAGTCCCATCGCCAGAATCCGTAAAATACCAAGCTTGATCCAAATAATACGCAAAGGCGGATCTGTCGGCTTGTCAAACGCCAAAATAAAATTACTACGATGGCCAGAAAAATCAGATATGTGAAAGAATTAAAAATCATGGGCCGTATGTTCCTGCAATGCTAAAAGATGACGTTCAACTTGTGGCAATAAAGCTTGTGCCAACATGTTGTGGCCATGGGCAGTGAAGTGGCTGAAGTCAGTAACAATGGCCCCACCGGATTTAATTTTACCCCACACATCTCCCTTTACACTGTCTTCTATATTTATCAAGGGTACACCATACTGTTGGGCTAGTTGGGAAAATTCCTGCTTAAAATTTTCATATTCTGTCGAATTAAAAGGAAAAAAATCATTGATTGGACGTGGGGGCACATACAATAGAACTTTAATATTACGCTGCTTCAAAAATTCCAATGTCTGTTGCCAAGCTTTAAGATGAAGCGCATATCTGTCTTTTGATATAGGAATTACGCGCTTGGCCGGCTCCATTCCCAACAGCCAGTTTCTAAGCTGCAAAATTGGGTACTTTATATCTTTGAAAAAAACTGCCAACTGCCCTTGTGCTTCCGGCCGTGCGGCCCAAAGCCTGGTATTAGATTCTAAATAACGCACCAAGGCAGATTCTGTTTTCTCTTGTATGGTCTGGATTTCATTTTTCTTATTGCTATCCCTATCAGTTGGTTTGACCATTTGTTGCACACTTTCGCGCACCCCTTCATTGGTCATACCTTTTAACCAAACCCCCAATATAACGCCATCCAGATCTGCTTGTTGTGTCAAATAATCAAGATACACTTGCTGCTCTAAGGGGGTAAGATTCGGCAGGCTAAAGGTTATAAGATTTGCCTCTTTAAGGCGCAAAGAGTCTGTCATCAACCACGGAGCTGTCTTTTCATTTTTTTGATATTTGTTGATGCCATGCAATTGTGACCAACCGATCCAGGCCAGCTTTTTACCAGGTAAATTCTTCAAAGTTTCTACACAATCATGGGCATCTGGATATGCCGCACAGTGAATAGATTTTCCTTTATAGGTAAGATAATGCGATGAGGTTCCTAAACCCAAACCTACTTCATCAAAATCTGTTTGGGTATGACCAAATAAAAAGATCACAGCTAGCAAAGCAGCCAAAACTGACAATACAAAAACAACTAAATCACGGTAGGTAAAATCAGTTTTCATATCCAGCACAGTCAAGATTCTTCAAAACTTCGTGCAATTTAT
>JANQSM010000038.1 GCA_028284025.1 Alphaproteobacteria bacterium
TACCTGGTTGATTCTGGCGCGCAATATTTGGATGGCACCACTGATATTACGCGTACCATTCTGTTGGGCGATAAAGAACCAGAGGTAGAACTTCGTGACCGATTTACCCGGGTTTTAAAAGGGCATATAGCGTTGGCAACAGTTGTTTTTCCTGTTGGTACGTTGGGCAGCCAGTTGGATGTTCTTGCGCGTAAAGCTTTATGGGATACTGGTTTGGATTTTCATCATGGCACAGGCCATGGTGTGGGTAGTTATCTTTCTGTTCATGAAGGACCAATCCGTATTTCCAAACAACAAGGGGAAACACCCCTGGAAGCAGGCATGATTTTATCAAATGAGCCAGGTTTTTATAAGGACGGGGAATATGGTATCCGGCTGGAAAACTTGATTATGGTTCAGCCGGCGGAGCAGGAAGGTTGGTTGCAATTTGAAAATTTGACTCTTGCGCCATTTGATACACGCTTGATAGATGAAAGCCTTTTAAATTCTCATGAAAAAGAATGGCTCAGTGCGTATCACGATCAGGTGTCGTCTGCTTTAAGGAAAAACTTGACAGAAGATGAAAAAGCATGGTTAATGAGTCTCTCTTAACAGTGAGGTAGATTAACATGGTCCAAAAAACCGATGGTGAGATTCGAAAGATAACCGATGAATTAATGGAGTTAATTCCCGGAGGGGATAATCCAAAAAGAATTGTTCTGGAGAGAATTAGAAATGAAGGTGTTTGGGCACTTGGGCGTGAAATCTTTTGCTGGATTTATTGTGCAAGAATGAAAATGCAAGATCTACCTGAGAATGCTCTTGAAAAATTTAGTGCCTTGTTTGACAGGTTTTGCCGTGCCACAGGCTATACAGAAGCTAATTTTAAAAAAGGAGGTTCAAGGGAACCGCGCAAGAAACGCACACAACCTCCTGGAAATCGGTCTGGAAGGCCGGATGGTGGGCATAGAGAACGCTGCTAAAGCGTCTTAATTAAATCTAGCCATTCTTGTTCACTTAACATTGTAATACCCAGTTCCTGGGCTTTTTTTGCTTTAGATCCAGCATCGGTTCCCACCACAACATAATTGGTTTTGCTGGAAACGGACCCAGCAACTTTGGCGCCTAAACTTTCAGCTTTTGCTTTAGCCTCTTGCCGAGATACAGTTTCCAGCGTACCAGTAAAAACAACAGTCTTCCCGCTTATCGGTGAGTCTGTGGCCGCTGCTTCAACGGACTGAATTTCAATTTCATTTTTTAGGCCATTTATGATTTTTTGATTATGGGGTTCTGCAAAAAAACCAATCAGGTCTGCTGCTACGGACTCCCCAATTTGATCAATGCTCAAAAGATCTCGATATGCAGAACTTTCAGCATCCTGTGCTGCTTGGAGGGCTGCGTTTAGAGTATCCAGATCCTGATAGTTTTGTGCCAGCAGTTTGGCTGTGGCCTGACCTATCTGGCGAATCCCCAATGCATATATGAATCGGTCGAAAGAAATAGCTCGCCGGGAATCAATGGCATTCAAAAGATTGGCGACGGATTTTTCCTGCCAGCCTTCACGTGTGGAAATCCTTTCTGCCTTCAGTCTAAAAATATCCACTGGGGAAGTGATAATTTTGTCAGTGAAAAAAGCTTCAATATGCTTTTGCCCCAGCCCTTCAATATCAAACGCATTGCGCGAAACAAAATGCTTTAAGCGTTCCACGGCCTGGGCCGGACAGATCAATCCCCCGGTGCAGCGGATAACAGCTTCATCTACTTCGCGCATGGCATGGCTGCCACAAGCTGGGCAGGTATCCGGAAAAATAAACGGTTGGCTGGAAGCCGGGCGTTTTTCTGTCATAACTTCTACCACTTGCGGGATCACATCTCCGGCCCGCTGGATGATCACTGTATCTCCTACCCGAATATCCTTTCGGTCAATTTCATCTTTGTTATGCAATGTAGCGCGAGAGACCATTACGCCTCCCACGTTTACTGGTTCCAGCTCTGCAACCGGTGTTAAGGCACCGGTGCGGCCTACCTGGATGGTGATGGCATTGAGCTTGGTTACAGCCTTTTCTGCTGGAAACTTGTGAGCAATCGACCAACGGGGGGATCGGGCCACAAAGCCCAGTCTGTCCTGCCAATCAAACCGGTTAACCTTATAAACAATACCGTCAATGTCATAGCCCAGGTCCGGGCGTAAATTTAGCAATTTTTGGTAGTTTTCAAACAGGGTTTTGGTTTTGTTAAAGACAGCGACATTAGAATTGACTGGAAAACCAAAC
>JANQSM010000069.1 GCA_028284025.1 Alphaproteobacteria bacterium
CTTTAAGCCAGGCAATTAACACAGGTAGTTCCCAGGCGGTTAATTACTTTGTCGCCCAAAAATATATTGAAGCGCTTTCCCAAATTGGGCAAGGGACCAATAACAAAACCATCTTTATGCCTTATGAAGCTTCGGGTCTGTTAAGTTCGATCGGCGGCATTGGCGAGCTGGCCAAAGAAGCCTTGAGCCGGGGCGTTTCAACAAACATGTCAGAGAGTACACCACCGCCACCAAGTCAACCGGCCCGGCCTATTCCGCCTTCAACGCCGAGCGGATTTGATACCGGTCTACCCGGAGGAGAGGAAGGATAGGCCTTTCAAATGGAATACTGGCAATGGCTTGTATTGGGAAGTGCACTGATCATTTTTGAGATGATTGCCGTTACATTCCTGCTGATCTGGTTTGGATTTTCTGCCCTTATTGTTGGTATTCTGGTTTATATTGAACCCAATCTTCCCTGGGAAGCCCAGGCAGTCATGTTTCCCCTGTTGGCTCTATGTTGCGTGTTTGCCTGGAAAATATGGGGGTCTAAAAGATTTACCTCTGATAAAATACCTCTCTTGAATCAACGTGCCCATCGTTTTATCGGGCGCAAGTTTATTCTACATCAACCTATTGTCGAAAACTATGGCCGGGTAAGTATCCGCGATACCAGCTGGGCGGCACAAGCAGATGAAGATTATCCTGCGGGCACAGAAATCGAAGTCTATGGTGTTGATGGCGCCACTTTGCTGATACGTAAGGTGGAATAAACTAGCTCACCACAGGGTTTTTTCTTAATTTTTCCAGTACCAATGCCGCAAGCACAAGGGCCGCCCCGGCATACTGAATGCCTTGCAAATTTTGCCCCAGAAAAATGGCAGAAGCCCCCAAAGCCACAATAATCTCAGAATTCAGATATAGCCCTGCTTTGACTGATGAAATTTTCTTGATTCCATCCATAAGAGTATATTGCCCAATAGATCCAGAGCAGGCTCCAAGAAAAAGATATAATATCCCTGGCATGGTAAACTCTATTGCCCAGCCATCCACCAAACCTTTAGCTATAATAAAAGCGACCACAATCCCAATCATGTTAAGAAAGTTAAAAGTTAAAACATCAAAGCCGCCAATAAATCTATCAATTAGAATAATAACAATTGCAATATCGATAGCGGCAAAAAAAGCTAGGCCCAGGCCTGTCATGTTGAGTGTTTCAAACGCTGGACCCACTACCAAATACACCCCGAAAAAGGCCAGGACCAGTAAAGCCATAATTGTCAAAGAGGCATCTTCATGACGTAAGAAATAGCTGATCACCCCGGCGATCAAGGGATACAAGAATACAATAACCGTCACGACCGGTACGGATTCATACTGAATGGCGCTATAATGAGAATAAAACCCGGCAGCAAAAATATGCCTATCATAACAGGTTTCCATAGATGTTTATGTGGCAAACTTCTATGTCGCCCGGTCATAAGTAAAATAACTAAAAATACACTTGCCATCCCAATGGTGCGCAACGTGTTATAGGTGAGTGGATCCCCATCATATAAATAAAAACTTTTGGCAATAATAGGCTCAACACCAAAGCAAGTAGCAGAAATCAGAATCTGGATTAAGCCGATAGTTTCTTTTGAAAGGGTACGCATTAAAAGGGCCTTCGGGCTGCCAACGCAGCAGAAAGTGTACCATCATCCAGATAGTCTAACTCTCCACCCAAAGGCACGCCATGAGCTAAACGTGTGACAGATACATCATAATTTTTTAATTTCTCGGTCAGATAGTGGGCTGTGGTCTGACCATCCACCGTAGCGTTCGTCGCCAAAATAACTTCTGAAATATTGTCATTGGCTGTACGGCGCATCAAACCTGCGACATTCAAATCATCTGGACCAACGCCATCCAGCGCGGAAAGTGTTCCTCCCAATACATGGTAGGTACCCCTAAAAGTGCTGGTGCGATCAATCGCCCATAAATCAGCAACCTGTTCTACCACACAAATGGTTCCATGATCGCGTTTTTCATCCGCACAAATATGGCAAGGATCCGTCATATCCAGATTCCCGCATACTCCACATGTCATGATTTTTTCTGCCACCGTATGCAAACTGTCAGCCAGAGGATGGAGGAGTTCTTC
>JANQSM010000080.1 GCA_028284025.1 Alphaproteobacteria bacterium
TCGCTCTTCTTCTGACCATTGCTGCCAGACAGCTTCTTCTCCCAAATCTTGTGTCAGAATTTCAAAGCGGGCTAAAAACTTTTCAACCTGTTGAGGATAATATGCAAGCGCCTCAGTGGCGGTATCAATGGCGGTTAAGCCACCTCCCACAACTACTAGCGGCAGACGCACTTGCAAATTGGCCAAAGATTGCTGTTTGGCAGCACCAGTTAATTGCAGCGCCATTAAAAAATCAGAAGCAGTGCGTACTCCGCGGGCAAGACCATTTGGAATAGGAAGAACAGTTGGTTTTCCCGCACCCGCACATAAAGCAATATGATCAAAACCCATCTCAAAAGCCTGATCAATTGTGAGCGTACCTCCAAATCGCACACCGCCATACATGCGGAAAAGTTCCCGGCGTTCTAGCAACAAGCGGATGATTTTTAAGAAATTTTTATCCCAGCGCACTGTGATGCCATATTCGGCGACACCTCCAAAACCTGCCATTTTACGGTCATCCAGGTTCTCATAGAGATTTGCTACATTCTTAATTGGTTTAAAAGGTTGGTCCAGTGGCTCAATTTTTAGGCCATCAATTCCAGCCACAGCATGACCTTCATTTAAAAGATGGTGGGCCAGGGTAAAGCCCGATGGTCCCATCCCTACAATCAATACTTTGTAATCGGATTGTGGTTTGGGAAGAGGGCGCTTTAGGTCCAGTGGATTCCAGCGTGTCAGTAGGGAATAAATCTCAAATCCCCAGGGCAGGTCCAATACTTCTTTTAAAATTCGGGTTTCAGCCTGGGGAATATCAACAGGATCCTGTTTTTGAAAAATACAGGCTTTCATACAATCATTGCAAATTCGGTGACCGGTTGCAGCAACCATTGGGTTGTCTACACATATAATGCTTAAGGCACCTATCATATGGCCACGTTCTGCTGCGACATGCATTTCTGATATTTTTTGATCCAGCGGGCAACCGACTAAATCATTTTCCAGCTCATCATGAATGTAATCTTCTGATGTTTTATCTTTCAAACCAGTTGAGCAGGAATCTTTGTCCCGTTCGTGGCATTTAATACAGTATTGCATTTGATCCAGGGCAAAATTTAAGTCACATCCATCATCGGTCAGTTTAAAACCTTCTCGCTTACGAAGACTTTCGTCTGGCTGTTTTAAAACTGTGATACCGTCTATTACGGTCGTTTCCAGCGGCACCAAATTTTGTTTATCAATTTTTTGAGGGTGTTTAAACAACACACCCCGAATGTGTTTTTTGTACCCTGGCTTTGTCAGGCTGGCCCAGGCTGCATAGCGTGCAGCTAAATCCAGATTATCTTCATGCCTGGTTTCATCTTCCATCCATGTTTCAACATGGCTGGCAAAAGAAAGTTCTGTCAGATCTTCTTCAAATCTTTCCTCTAGCTGGGCTTGCAAGCTGGTTGCATCAAAGGTTTCTGCTTCCTCTGCTTTGTATTTTTTCAATGCAATGCGTTGGACAAATTGTCTTTTGATGCGGTAAATCGGGGCCAGATCATCTATCCTGTCAGAAAGGCGGGCCAGGTTTTTTTTAATACCAAAAAGCTGACCGATAAAATCTTCCACATATGGGGCGAGATCAATCAGGAGTTGCGCCTCGGTTTGTTTATCAATATTTTTTCCTGCCATTTGAATCATCAAACGGGCTTTGACAAGTCGATTGTGCAGGTCGGCATTTGCATCTTTAATAAAACGCACAAACCGTGCGTCCAGGTGGATAAGTCCATCACGGCTGTACAAATCGGCAAACTTTAGATTATATTTCAGTTTCAATGTCGTCATGCGGTATGATTTGTAAGCTGTAAGGCGCGCAATATCAATAGGAAAGCACAGAAAATGGCTGCTAAAAAGAAGTTTCAAACCAATAAACCCGTCGGTATTTGGTTGTTGACTACCGCTTTTATGGTGTTTTGCATGGCGATCATCGGAGCGATTACCCGCCTAACGGAATCAGGACTTTCCATTGTTGAGTGGAATGTGGTTATGGGTATTTTGCCCCCAATGACTCCCGAAGCTTGGCAAGCAGAGTTTGCTAAATATCAGAAAATTCCTGAATACATTGAGATCAACAACGGCATGAGCTTATCCGAATTTAAGGAAATTTACTGGTGGGAATATATTCACCGGTTATGGGGCAGGGTGATTGGTGTAGTTTATGCCTTACCATTGGCAATTTTCTGGGCACGTCATCAGCTTCCTCGATGGCTGAAACCTCACACACTGGCACTGTTGGTTCTTGGCGGGATTCAGGGATATATTGGCTGGTGGATGGTTAAATCCGGACTGACTGAGCGTACCGACGTTAGCCAATATCGCCTGGCGGTACATCTTACAATGGCGCTTGCTATTTTTACCTACAGTTTGTGGTTGGCATTTCGGGTATTGATTAAACCGCCTGCTAGGAGTGAAGTAGCACGATTCAGAACTTTTTCCCTTGTGGCCTTAGGGATGGTCACTTTGACTGCCGTGCTGGGTGCGTTTGTGGCTGGTATGAACGCAGGGCTTATGTATAACACCTGGCCCAGTATGGATGGGGATATGGTTCCGCCAGGGCTTTGGGTATTGCAGCCGTTTTATCTTAATTTCTTTGAAAACCCAACCATGATTCAATTTCTGCATCGCTGGACTGCGCAAATTACGGTGATAGTGACCCTTGTCCTGGTGTGGCGGGTCTTGAAGGCTAAACCTGCGAAAAACCTTAAAGTTCCGGTGATTCATGTCGGGGTAATGGTAGTTTTACAGGCTCTATTGGGAATTAAGGCCTTGCTTCTTGGTGTGCCCATAGCTTTGGGAGCGATTCACCAGGCAGGGGCCTTCTTATTGGTCGGGTTTATGGTATGGATGCTGTATCAGGTGCCTCGTAGTAAATAGAACGAAGTTATTGCCAGAAGAACTCCCCATCTACAAAGCGTAACTCAGCTGGTTTGATCAAACCACTGCTGGCAACGGTAACGGAATGTAGGCGCCCCTCCAGGTTCGTTTCCCAGAAATTCAGGAATTGACCCAATACAGGGAATTTTGGGGCAAGATCTAACTCTTGCCATACAAAGGTTTGCAATAATTCTGGATAATCCGGCAGACGGTAGAAAATCTCTGCCGTGGTAAGTCGATAATTTTTTAATTGTTGTGTTAAATCCGTCATAGGAACTCTACACGCGTTTTAATTTGGTAAAACGGTAATAAAAGCCCTGCCTCCAAACTCTTTTGCCTACAAATATAGAATAGGATCAAAGGGCTAAGATATGGTTAATTTTTGCCGAAAAAGAATATCCTCACTTTTTTCTCCACCCCCTCTTGACAGTAATCCTTAAACGGCTTACATGTTTGGCACTCTTGTTTGAGGAGTGCTAAACCTTTTTATAATTTGGTGTTTAACAGTTGAAGGAGACACTTTATGAAATTCAAACCTTTACATGATCGTGTTTTGGTACGTCGGGTTGAAACCGATGAAAAAACTGCTGGTGGGATTATTATTCCCGATACAGCACAGGAAAAGCCCATGCAGGGTGAAGTTCTGGCCGTTGGATCTGGCGCACGAAATGAAACGGGACAACTTGTTCCTCTGGATGTGAAAACCGGAGACCGCGTTTTATTTGCTAAGTGGGGTGGAACAGAAGTTAAAATTGACGGCGAAGAGCTGTTGATCATGAAAGAATCCGACATTCTAGGAATCGTTTCAGGATCAACTGCAAAAAAAAAGGCCGCGTAAACTAACTCATTAAAAAGAAAAAGGAGACTATCATGACAGCTAAAGTCATTCAGTTTGGTGAAAATGCCCGTGCTTCAATGTTGGCCGGTGTAGAAGAAATGGCCCGCGCCGTAGGTGCAACTTTGGGTCCACGAGGACGTAATGTTGTATTACAAAAATCTTTTGGTGCACCACGCACAACA
>JANQSM010000082.1 GCA_028284025.1 Alphaproteobacteria bacterium
AATGTCTAATCAATTGAAAAAGTATGTGGCGCAATCAGGCTACATTATTTTATCCGGCTTTTTAACCAATCAAAGGGACACGCTCGTTGCAGCATACACTCCCTTTAAGGTTGTACACGAAATTCAAATTAAAGACTGGATGGCTGTGGTGTTGGCAAGGTAGAATGGCATATGGACAAACTCTCACAACTTCGCGGAGAAATGGATGCACGCGGGCTGGATGCCTTGATCGTGCCACATTCAGATGAATACCAGAATGAATATTTGCCAGATTGTTCAGAACGCCTTGCCTGGCTCACTGGTTTTACGGGCAGTGCCGGGCTGGCAATTGTTATGGCGGATAAGGCAGTTATTTTTGTTGATGGGCGGTATACCTTGCAAGTGCGCGAAGAGGTGGACACTGATCATTTTCATCCCGTTCATGTGTTTGATCAGCGCCCGGAAGCTTGGCTGAAAAAGCACTTAAAGAAAGGACAGAAGCTGGGATTTGAAGGGAGCTTGCATACCATTAAGGAAGCGGAGTCTTTTTTTCGTGTTGCAAACAGGGTTGAAGCGGAGTGCTTCGACACGCAGGTAAATTTGATTGATTTGTTGTGGCAGGATCGACCAGACCCTCCCGTGGCCCAGATCAGACCACATGATATTCAATATGCCGGCATTATGGCAGCAGATAAAATTGCATCTCTGGCTGAAAAGATGCAGCATGATGATATTGATGCTACTGTCCTGACCCGGGCAGATTCTATTTGCTGGATATTGAATATTCGTGGAGATGATATTGCTTATAATCCACTGGTTTTGTCGTCTGCTATTTTGCATGCAGATGGCAAGTTGGATTGGTTTGTCAATCCACAAAAAACCCCTGACAAAATGCTAAAATCCTTACCGAAGAATGTCACAGTACACTTGGAAGCAGATTTTTTGGCAGGGCTTAAAAGCTTAAGAGACAGAAAGGTTGGGTTGGACCATCAAGCTGTTTCTCATCGAATTGAACACATTTTGATGGAGGAGGGGGCTGTTTGTATCCCTTATTCTGACCCGTGCCTCTTGCCAAAATCTCGTAAAAACCCAATTGAACAGCAGGGTGCCCGTGACTGTCATTTGCGCGATGGGTTGGCAATGACAAAGTTCTTATACTGGTTGACCCAGGAAGTTCCAAAAGGCCAGTTAACAGAAAGTGTCGCCGCTGACAAATTGACAGCTTTGCGTGAAAAAAGCGATCTGTATAGGGGTAAGAGTTTTGAAACTATTTCCGCCGTTGGTCCGCACGGTGCGATTGTGCATTATCGGGTGGAAGCTTCTACCAACCG
>JANQSM010000086.1 GCA_028284025.1 Alphaproteobacteria bacterium
GCTGCTTCACGGGGTTTAGGCCCATCCAAAACCAACCGGGATCGGCTTTGCCCAAAAACAGAATGCAGCTTTGGATATTCGCCTCTCTCTACTGCTTGCAATATGTCCCACAAAGAAGCGATATGCATTACACTGTTATTACGCACTGTGAGATCGACATCATCATACTTTTCCATCAATGCCTGGAACCCTCGGATAACGCGATCAAAAGTACTCTGTACGCCATTCCAGGCATTGTGAATATAGGTCGTTTCTACACCCGGAAATGGCTTGCCAGGTGTCCTGACATGGTCTACTTCGGATAAATCCAAAACCTCGGCCAAGCGTTCTTCAGCATACTCATAACTTGAATCTTCTGATAGAACATAGACCTGGTCTGGGTGTAACCCCAGGTATCTCAATCTACGCCGCAATTCACCTTTATCAAAAGCTCTGACAGGATCAATCGCGCCTAATTGTAGTTTCTCCAGAGCATTGCCTTCCAAGGTCACACTTTTTTCCAATGCTTCAGGCACCACGCCCAGTAAAATATCTAACGGCGCAACCCGGACATCGTACGGTTCAAAGATAAGCTGTAACTCGCGGACTTTAACCGGGTTGGTGCTCCTCACAAAAATAGTAGATCCCCGTGGGACATTTACTTCTGCTTGTTGCAAAGGTTCAGCTCTGGGGTTATGGGAAACATCACTTTTATCAATAAAGCGGGCAGCATGAAGAGGAGAATCAGCAATACAAATATTAAAGCTGTCCTCTAACACATCGTAGTCAAAGAAAGAATGCAGGAATTTATCCAGCACCCGGTTCCAGAAATTACTTTTCCTTAAAATGACAGCAGGCTTCCGATCTTCATTGGGGATACGCATCGGATCATCATCAAATTTGGCCCGCAGCATAGACAGCATCTCATAAAGGACAAACAAATCCCCGCCATCGGGAATAACTCCAACTCCAATATGGTTGGCTCCGGGATGCTTATGGTGATCAAATATGCGGCGTTCTGAAAGCGTTGCACCCGCCACACGCACATTCCACCTGGAATTAAGGGCAGCAATTTCTTTTTGCAATTGGTGGGTTTGGCTTACCTGTCGCTGTGACAAAGGGTGAATACTAGTAACACTTCGGTTCAAAAACTCCGCCGGGATCGCACCCGAATCAACATAGTTGTCTGCATTTTCCGGGATATACCCTTCAGCATGCATCCGTACCAAAATATCATAAAGCCATTGAGTATCTTCCGTGAGGGTGAGCTTATTACCGGCCAGTAGCTCTTCTACCTGACCGATCGCCTGATCTACATGAATAAGGGCAGAAATGCGCTTTTCTTGGGCGCGTGACGGCTTGCCCCGCAAAGGGACGGCTCTTACATTTTTATTTCTTCTGCCTAATGCAGCTGCTTCTGCCGGTTTCATATATTGTTTATCTTAAAATTACATTCCTAAAGTGAATACGTGTATGCATTATACAGATAAAATGCAATTTTGAATGTTACAAAAAAGTTAACATCCACACCCTATCGCAGCTCAAGAGATAATCACGTTTTTTCTTTAAAGGAAATAACTGTATGTCACACATACCTGGATATGTCAATGTTTTTTATGCAAAAATTACATTACAAGGGGGGCTGTATTTTCTTTTCCAGCAAAGCCATAATTTCATCAACTGTTGAAACAATGTGCACCTTGTTCAAGGCCCGTTCGTTCATATAGCCCCGCTGGAAAAGCCCTTCAAGATAAACAAACAGTGCATCGAAACTGCCATTATAATTCCACAAGATTAGCGGTTTGTCATGCTCCTGAATATCGACTTCTGTTAGAAATTCAAACAATTTTTCCCGTACGTCAATTCCTCCAGGACAAATCACAAAGGCACTGGATAAAGCTTTCAAGGTGAAATCCAGAGATTGCTGATTACGCCGGACAAGAAGATTTTCCTGATCCTGGTCAACCATACCTTTCTTCGCCATAAAACCTGTTGCCACCCCAACAGCAGAATATTTGCCTTGCTTGATTTCCTGAGTCACAACCCCTTTCATGCCACTGTTCTGACCGCTATGAATGATGCGGTATCTCTTTTCACCCATAGCATGAACAAGCTTTTTTAGTTCTTCAACAAATGCCTGGCGTTCTGGAGATTGTATCCCTTCATCCCGACCTCCACACCATAAAGCAACGGAACTGGCTAATTTTTCTGGCCCCACAAAATTAAGCGGAATCATGGTATCAGACAAAGTAACCGTATGAGCCCCTTCTGGACTTGTTGGCCCAATGCGAATCGGGTCACCAAAATACTGCTTTACGACATCAACTGTCACGCCTTTGGGAACGGCCAATTGATCAGGGTATTTGGTAAAAAACTCTTTTAAAGCAGGAAGCACTTTTTCTTCATGATCTACTTCCAACACAAGGTCTGCAAGAGTTTCAGGAATATCACCACTTTTTACCGCTTGTTGCATGTCTGCTAACAGGTTATCAAAATACCCACCCAAATTCACTACCACCAACGGTTTGGTATGCTCTCCATATTCGCGTTCCAGCAAGTATTCATATAATTCATCCGCTGTTCCTGCTCCACCAGGAAAAATTGCAAACGCACAGGATAGTCGTGAGAAAGCAAGCTTTCTAGCTTGCATATCATCTGCAACCAACAGCAAAGTAACGCCCAACTGACAGCCTTCCCGCCCATATAATAAATGGTGCGTAGATACGCCGATGGCCTCACCACCTGCATCAAGGTTAGCACGGCTGACGGCGCCCATCATACCGGTCTCACCGGCACCCCAGACAAGGGGGATTTTATGTTTTGCTAGGATTTGACCAAAGTTTTCTATGGATTCAATATGACCAGCGTTTTCTTCCAGTGTCGTCGCGTGACGTGATGCCCCACAAAAAACAGAAATGGGGCCAAAATTAAATTCTTCAGACATATTTTTTCAAGTTTCTTTCAGTGCGTTTTAAAGCGTTTGTTTGATAAAGTGTTTTTATATACTGTGCTTTTTATTGATAAAAGCATTTTCTGTTTTATCATGGGAGGAACCTTAAGAATACGATGATATATTTAATTTGTGGTTAACCCCCAATTTATGGCAAATCCTTCTTTCCCGGCTTTTGAAGAAATCCCATATGGTGATCCTTGCCAGCTTTTTTTGTTGTTGGCAAGCCACCTGGATATGCCAGTATTTTTTGATAGCGCCATGGCGCATGAAACTCTAAGCCGCTATAGTTATATTGCGGCTGATCCGTTTTACCAGATTATCTTGCAAGAAGCCGAAACCAATCCGCTGGAAGAAGTCCGCAACCGGTTAGCTCAATTTAAGCTTGATACACACCCGGATTTACCTCCCTTTCAAGGTGGTGTCGCCGGCATACTCAGCTACGATTTGGCATTCTATCTTGAAAACTTGCCTCAAAATCAACCTAAAGCCTTAAATTTTCCGGAGCTATCCATTGGGTTTTATGACACTGTCTTTGCATTTGATCATGCCTTAAAAAAAGCATGGATTATTTCCACGGGCTTTCCTAAACGTATAGAGGAACATCGCCTGAAACGTGCTCAGGAACGGCTGACCTTTTTTAAACAAGCTCTAGATTACGAAGTACCTCTTCCAAAAAAACAATCCCTTTCTCTGGACTGGCACCCTGATTCCGATCGACAGACCTACGAAAATAATGTGCAAAAAATTATTGATCACATTTATCAGGGGACATTTTGTCAGGCCAACATGACACAGCGTTGGAGTGCCCAAACCCCGCACGACTTTGATCCCATAGCACTGTATATGGAGATGCGCAAAAAGAATGCTGCCCCGTTTGGAGGTTTTTTTCAATTTAATGACTCTTACGTTCTGTCTGCTTCTCCGGAACGGTTTTTAAAGATGACTGAAGACCAGGTCGAGACCCGCCCAATCAAAGGCACCATTAAGCGCGCAGCTGATCAACAACAAGATAAAATGCTTGCAGAAAACTTGGAAAAAAGTGAGAAAGACCGCGCAGAGAATATCATGATTTGTGATCTCTTGCGTAATGACCTTTCCAAGGTTTGCACAGATGATTCAATAGATGTGCCGGATCTTTGTAAGATTGAAAGCTATGCCACCGTACATCATTTAACTTCAGTTGTTACGGGCACTTTACGGCCCGACAAAACCGCCCTTGATTTATTTCAAGCCTGCTTTCCGGGAGGGTCTATTACTGGTGCCCCTAAAATCAAGGCGTGTGAAGTCATTGCAAAGCTGGAGCCAGCCCGCCGGGAGCCATTCTACGGATCTCTTGCCTGGCTTGGGTTTAACGGCAATATGGATAGCAACTTGCTGATCCGCACCGTGATAGCACACAATCAAACACTGGCCCTGCAAACTGGTGGAGGAATTGTGGCAGATTCCAATCCTGCACAGGAATATGAAGAAATGATTCTAAAAGCCAAAGCTTTTTTTGATTTAACCACCCCCGACAAGAAAAAAGGATCCGCATGATTCTGGTTATTGATAATTATGATTCTTTTGTAGAGAATCTCGCGCGTTATATCCGTCAGCTGGGGTTTGAAACAACCGTTGTTCGCAATAATGCCATCACACCAGATGAGATTAAATCGCTTAACCCTTCTCATATCATTCTCTCACCTGGACCAGATTCTCCGAATGAAGCAGGCAAAAGTCTGGAAATTATAAAAGAATATCACCAGGCCAT